>JASLXW010000124.1 GCA_030740135.1 Nitrospinota bacterium | reverse complement strand
ACCTCACCAGAACCTGGACTACCTGACGCCCGACCAGGCCCTGGAGACATTCAAAAAAACGGCCCCCGTGTCTCATATGTCTTGAACCCATACAAGAGGCTGATAATCCTTTTCTATCCGGTTAAAATGACCGGCGAGCCGGAAAACTTCGGCGGATTCTTCCAAGACGAACACCCGGGCGAATTCCACGTCCAGCAGCCCGCAGACCCCCTCGCAGATTCGGCGGAAGAGGACGGACAAATCCAGGTGTCGGGTGATGTCCCCGGTGACTTTGCGTAACGCTTCCCGGCGGTCCGATCGCGTTTTGATCTCCTCGAAGGCCCGGGCTTTCTCGATGGCGACGACCGCATGGCCGGCCAGGGATTCGAGCAAATGCAGATCGGTTTCGGTGAATCTCGAAGCTTCACGAGACAGGTAGGTGAGGACGCCCGTAATTTCGCCCGAGGCCAGAAGCGGAACGCCGATGAAAGAGTGGTGAAGTCCCCGGGTTTTGGCATGTCCCCGCCCGGCCGCCCTCGGGTCTTCCTGCACGTCCGGGACGATGAGAGGTTTTCGGTTCAGCGCGACGCAACCCGCAAGCCCCTCTCCCGAGGCCAGGACCATTGCACCATCCTGATTTTCGCCGGCGAGGCCGAATACAGCCTCGGACGCGATTTGATCGGAGCTTTCCCTGTACAGGTAGATTCTCGAATGAGAATGGCGCGATTTAGGATCTGCCAAAAGCTCCACGGCCGCCTTTGTGACCACCTGGAAGACCTGCGACAAATCGAAGCTGGAGGAGACCTGTAGGGCCAACTCCTGGAACCGGTCCAATTGGCGGGAGGCCTCCTTTTCCCTCTCGTAATGGCGCCGGTTTTCAACGGCGATGGCCGCCAGTCCGGAAAACGTGCGAATGGTGGATCGATCTTCGGGGGACAACTCCCGCTTTTGATCGAAATAAACCGAGAGCATGCCGATCGGTTCTTCTTCCGACGGCAGCGGGACGAATACGACCGTCCGATATCCCTTCGCCTCGATCTCTTTCCGGATTGATTTCAGACGCGGGTCCCTGGGCGCGTCCGAGAAGTAATAGAACCGGGGTTCGTTAAACACCCGGCCGATGGGAAGGTCTTTCCAATTCTTGCGGACCGCGTTCAGATATTCCTTCGAGAGACCGAGTGAGGCGGCCGGCTGGCATTCGTCGTGAGCCCCGTCATTCAGCGTGAGGGCGCACCGGTCCGCGGAGAGAATGCGAACGCAATCGTGGAGAATGCGCTCCAGCGGATCCTCAGGAAGGCCGGATTTCACGAATCGGAGTCCCGTGGATTGAGCGCCCATCGCCTTATCCATACGTCGATGCCCGCTGGAGTATCGAACGGATGGATTGAAAATTCCGCCAAGGCGCTAAATGCCGCGTGGGGCTTCTCAACGAAGCTGCCGAACAACCCATGTGAAAAGCCCGCGAAATCAATTCGAGAAAGACCGGTTGCTTTCTGTTCGCGAAACCGCGACTTCCGACATCGTCGGTCTTCTGTAATTCCATTTAGCGTACTCAGTCCCGCCCCGTGAGCCAATGAGCCCCTGCTCCGCCGGTCCACACACCCGTGGAATGATGGAAAAATCTCGGGACATCCAGGCCGGGCTCCCTCCCGATTCTTCCCATTTCACGATCGCCTGGGGCGGGACGAAGACGCGCTCCCATCGGCGCGGCCTCGAAGCGTCAAGGGCGGGATGAAATATCCGATGAATTTCAACAGGCCCCGAAAAGGGCCTTCTCGAAGCAAGAGGCCGGGATTCGCGATGTGACCGAATCTGAACGCGTGAAATGGAAATCGGTAATTGAGGCATAAGGGCGCGTTTTCCCCAGGGGAATGACTTTATCCAGCGCACTGTCACCCGCGCACGGGTAATATAAATAGGATTTATAATTACCAGACAAGGAGCATCTTAGGTCGGATAGCCTAACCAGTTAAGCCAATCACGCATTTTGCTTGCGATTGGAGCGCGCGCATAGCTATATCGTTAAGTCCGCTTCAGAATTTTCCCTGGGTCTCGACAGCCGTGTTCCACAAGCTATAAAAGGAAAATCATTGATTCAGCCGATGACGCCGCCCGGATGACGCTTCAGGACATCCCAGTCGTGTCCCGGCAAGACAATCCCGCCGCGGCCTTTGATGAAATCGAGGGCGTAGAGAGAATCCGCCATGTTGAAGCTGGAGGTCGGCCAGCCGAGCTCGAGGCTGTCATAGAAGATGGCCGCGTCACTCGCGAACACCACCTCCCCCTCGGAAGTCTCCGCCGTCACCACTGTCAAATCGGGGCTGTGTCCGCCGACCCGGTGACAGCGAATGCCGGGGAAGACGTCCTCCCCGTCCTCCACCAGCCGAAACCTCTTGCCCAGCTCGCGGTGAAGCTCCTCCATCACATAGGCGGGATAGAAGCCCGGCTTGATCAAGTCCGGGTGGGCCGGGGAGGTAATCGCCTCCCACGCTCTTCGGGCCATGACGAGTTTCGACTTCGGGAACGCGGGAAGGTTCGCGGAGTGGTCGCCGTGAAGATGGGTGAAAATGATTGCGTCCACGTCGTCGGGCGCGATCCCGATATCGGCCAATTGCTTGACGGGGTCTTTGTCGGGGGGGACGACCCACGCGCACTCCTTCCCGAACCGGGCCTCGGTGTTCTCGTTCTCGATCTTCGCCTGCTCCGTGCTGACCCCCGTATCGATCAAAACGGTCCGGCCCCCGCCCTGGACAACCCAGAAATAGAACGGGATCTTCAGGACCTCGCCGAACCGGCCCATGTTATACAGCGCGGAGCCTGGAAATCCCTGCTCTCCGTAGTGGATGATTCGAACCTGATTGGTCATGTTCTCTCTCCCGTATGATCGTCCGTCTGAAAATTGTTTTGCGTTTCCGCCCCCTCCACGCAGACGGAATTTCCCTCAACCGGGGCGCTTGGGCGGCGGGTAGGTGTCGAGGTCGATGGCTTCGCCGTTCAGCGAGAACTCGCCCTGCACCTCGACCGGCCGCTTGATGGCCGATAGGGCGAAACAGCCGTTTTCGGCGTTGCGGATTACGCCGGCGATCCGCTCGGGCGGCTCGTCGGACTCGACCTCCAGCCGGTACGTCACCCCCCGGCACGCCGACTCCACCGTCTGGGCCAGAACCGAGCCTTGCGCCGTGAATTCCGCGTGGACGTGCATCCGCGCCTTGCGGACATCGATCTTCATCATTCGCGCGTACCGCGCGAGCTGGGTCAGCGTTCAGAACCCGATGCCGATGGTAAAGTAATCCAGCGGAGCGGGGGCGGCGCCTTCCCCTCCCACGTGATTTCCTTCGTCGCACCGAAGGGTCCAAGAGATCCCCGCTCCCCCCTTCACCACGCCCTCCTTGGCCATGGTGTCCAAAGTGGAGATGTCCGCCTCGACGACGAGCGTCCTTCCCTTGGCCAGGACATCGGGATCGAGCCCGCTGGGCAATTCGGAAGATGTCACGGTCGGCCTCCTGTTCAAAAGAGGGTGTCGGTTAGATGAAACGGGCGGTTCCGGGCGTTCCCCCGTGGACGCGGAGAACTCGAAACCCGTATTCAAACCCTATCTCCTGAGACAGACCGCCGCAATAGGGGGGGACCGCCCGGAATCGCCGTTTTCCACGAAAGCGGTGAGCGCACCGGGGCGCAAAGGCGGAGCCGGGATGGTTTGGTGAAGGAAATTCAGGGTTAAAGACTTGACATGTGTGGAGGGCGAAAACTGGACGTTCTAAGAGTCAAAATCAGGGCATCTATTTGTCTTGGTGAAAAAACGGGGTCGGGTCTCGAATGAGGGCAACACGTTAGGCATGTGGTTTCGCCTTGAATTCTGCGCAATCTGTGTAATCTGTGGATAAATCCTATCCGTTAACGCCGCCTTATGCACGGCGCAGCTTGGCCGAAGCCCCCATCAGCGACAGAAAGGCCCGCTCCTGGTTCTCCAGGTGGCGGATCACACGCTTTTCCGCCCGGCCGGCGTCGCGACGGAGGAAGGCGGAGAGGATGCCCTTGTGCTCGCGCATGGATTCGTCGAGGCGGTTCGGGACGGCGTGGGAGAGGATTCTCGTCTTGACGATCTGTGATCGGACCCGCTCGATCAGCTCGAGCAGCCTGGAATTGCCGGAGGCCTCGACGAAAGCCTGGTGGAACCGGTGGTTGTGGTGGTAATAGCCGTCCACGTCTCCCTGCCGGCGGCATTCCTCCAGGGAAAGGGTGATCCCGCGCAGGGTCTCCAGATTCTCTTCCGTCATCCGCTTGGCCGCGATCCTGGCGGCGAGGCCCTCCAGAACCGCCACGACGGCGTAAAGCTCCCGGACCTCATCCTCCGTCGGCCGGCTCACGAAGGCCCCCTTGTGCGGGATGAGGGAGATGTACCCCTGGGCCTCCAGCTCCTTCAGGGCTTCGCGCACGGACGTCCGGCCGACGCCGAAGGTGGCCGTCAGGTCCTTTTCGATCAGGCGCTGGCCCGCCCCGAGTCGGCCTCCCAGGATGGCCTCCCGGATCTCGGACGCCACCGCCCGGCTCATCGACCGGGGACGGACTTCGTTGAATTCCGGCAGTCTCGACTCGGTTCTCGTTTCGCGGGCCATGACCTCAGACCACCCCCCCGGCCCGAAGCGCCTCGATCTCGGACGCGGAAAGCCCCAGGACCTCCGTCAGGACTTCATCGGTGTGCTCCCCCAGAAGGGGCGGGGGCGTTCGGATTTCCGCCGGCGTGTCGGAGAGCTTGACGGGCGCGCCGGTGAGTTTCGTCTTCCCCGCCACCGGATGGTCCACCTCGACCACCATGTCCCGTGCCAGGACCTGCGGGTGGGTGAGCACCTGATCCAGCGTGTTGATGGACCCGCACGGGACGCCAGCGGCGTTCAGCTTGTCCAGCCACACGGACCGGGGCCGGGTGATGAGGATCTCATCCAGGAGGGCCTTCACCTCGTCATGGTTCTTCACCCGGTCGACGTTCTTCTCGTACCGGGGGTCGCGGGCCCACTCGGGCCGCTCGATCTCGTCGCAGAACTTGACCCACAACGAATCGTTCCCCACGCCGAGGTTGATGAACCCGTCGGCGCACTCGAAGGTCTCGTACGGGGTGATGCTGGGGTGGGCGTTGCCGAGACGCCTGGGGGCCTGGCCGGTCGAGAAGAAGATCCCCGCCTGGTACGTCAGCAGGGCGACCTGGCCGTCCAGCATGCCGATGTCCACTTTCTGGCCGGTCCCCGTCCGCTCCCGGGCGACGAGGGCCGCCAGGACGCCGTGACAGGCCAGCATGCCGGCCGTGATGTCGCCGATCGAGGCCCCGACCTTCGCGGGCGGCCCGTCCGGCTCGCCGGTCAGGCTCATGACGCCGCCCTCTCCCTGGATCACAACGTCGTATCCCGGACGCTCCGCCAGCGGCCCGGTGTGGCCGAACCCCGAGACGGAGGCGAAGACGGCCCGCGGGTTGATCTCCCGGACGCGGTCGTATCCGAACCCCAGCTTCTCCATCGTCCCGGGCCGGAAGTTCTCGGCCACGACGTCGGAGCGCTCGATGAAGCGCTCGAGGATCGCCTTTCCCTTTTCGTCTTTCAGGTTGAGGGTGAGGCTCTTCTTGTTCCGGTTGATGCTCATGAAATAGGAGGACTCCCCGCTGACGAAGGGGGGACCCCATCCGCGCGTATCGTCCCCTTTGCCGGGGATCTCGACCTTGATGACCTCGGCCCCCAGGTCCGCCAGCATCATCGTGGCGTAAGGGCCGGCCAGAATCCGGGTCAGGTCGAGAACGCGGACGCCTTCCAGCGCGCCTGCCATGGACGTTCCTCCGCTCAGCCTCCCCCCACGATGGACAGCAGGACCCCGGCCGCGATGGCGGAGCCGATGACCCCGGCCACGTTGGGCCCCATGGCGTGCATGAGGAGGAAGTTGTGGTGGTCCGCTTCCTGGCCGACCTTCTGCACGACCCGCGCCGCCATGGGGACGGCCGAGACGCCCGCCGCGCCGATCAGGGGGTTGATGGCGTCTTTCGAGAAGGCCGCCATGATCTTTCCGAACAGGACGCCCGTCGCCGTTCCGATGGAAAACGCGATGAACCCCAGAAGGATGATGAACAGCGTCTGAAGGGTGAGGAACGCCGCCGCGGACATCGACGCCCCGACGGACAGGCCGAGGAGGATGGTCACGATGTTCAACAGCTCGTTCTCCGAAGTTCTCAGTAGCCGGTCCACAACGCCGCATTCCCGGAACAGGTTGCCCAGCATCAGCATCCCCACCAGGGGCGCGGCCGACGGCAACAAAAGGCCCGTAAAGAAGATGCTGACGATGGGGAACAGGATCCGGATGGATTTCGAAACGAGTTTGCGCTGGACCATGACGACCTTGCGCTCATCGGCCGAGGTCAGGGCCTTCATGATGGGCGGCTGGATGATCGGGACCAGGGCCATGTAGGAATACGCCGCCACCGCCACCGGGCCCAGCAGATGCGGGGCCAGCTTCGAGGTCAGGTAAATGGCCGTCGGTCCGTCCGCGCCTCCGATGATGCCGATGGAGCTCGCCTCCGGGAGGCTGAATCCCAGGGCGAGAGCCCCCAACAGGGTTCCGAAGATCCCGAATTGCGCGGCCGCCCCCAGGAGAATGGTCTTGGGGTTCGCCAGCAGCGGGCCGAAGTCGGTCAGGGCGCCGACGCCCAGGAAGATGAGGGGCGGGAAGATCCCGAGCTTGACGCCGAAATAGAAATAGTAGAGCAACCCCCCCTCCTCGAACATCCCGCCCAAGGGCAGGTTCGACAGGACCGCGCCGATGCCGATGGGCAGCAGGAGCAGAGGCTCGAACCCCTTGTGAATCGCCAGGTACACCAGGACCGCGCCGATGGCGAGCATCGTGGCGTGCGCCCACGTGAGGTTCGCGATCCCGGTCTGTCCCAGAAAATCAGAGAGGGCGGAGCCCAGGGCGTCCACCATTTCGCTCCTAACGGTTAAGGGATTCAGTCCTGTTCGAGGCGGACGAGGGTCTGGCCGCCCTCCACCTTGTCCCCCGGCCGGATCAACACCTCGGCGACCTCGCCGGCTTGGTTCGCCTGAACCTGGGTCTCCATCTTCATGGCCTCCAGGACGCAGACCACCGTGTCGGGCTTGACCGGGTCCCCTTCCTTGACGAGCACCTTGAGGATGTTGCCGGGAAGCGGGGAGGTCACCTCGCCGGCTTGTCCGGCCACGGGCCCGGAACGGGGACGCCGGGCGCGGGACGCCGGGGCGGATGCGCCGCCGTCGGCCTCCTCGGCCACGACGTCCACCAGGTGCTCCACCCCGTCGACCACAACCCGAAGCTGGTCCGGGCCGCCGGCCTCCTCTACGGTCACTTCATACGTGACGTTCCTGTGGGTCAGCGTGAACTTTCTCAAGACCTCTTCTCTGTCGCGAGGGCGTCCGCCCTGGAGAGGGCGTCCACCCGTCCATCCATAACCCACCGGGATCGGTCGGGCCGCTCGACGGGAATGAGGAACACCTGTGCGGACTGGGCCTCCAGGTACGCGCCCACGGCGGCGGCGACGACGGGGAACAGATCCTCCTCGCCGGGGTTTTCGGCCGAAGCGCCGACCGTCCCCCTCTCGGACGCCGGGGGCCGATCTCCCCCGTTCTCCGCCCTCCAGGCGGCCATCCAGTCCAGCAACCGCATCAGGACGGCCAACGCGAACAGGGAGACGAAAACGGTCCCCATCCCGATGACCGTCAGCAACAGGCCCTGGCCCATCAGGTCCACGTTTGAGGCGCTTGCGCGCCGGCCAAGTTGCGGGTGAAGGTGCTCGTGCTCATCACAATCTCGTTGGCGCACACCATTTGAAATCGAGAGGCGGGCTGGAAGCCCGCCCTACCGTGGTTGGGCGATGGTGTGCTTTTCACACGATCACAAAAACTTGCGCATTCGCCGGATGCCGCGTCCGCCAACAACCGACGCCGTCGACGGGCCACAGACAAATAGTCCAGCCGACCCGAGACCCACCCCCCATCAAGGCCCGGTATTACCGGGCCGCAGAAAGTTTTCGAGGGGGGGGGGGTCCCAACCCCCGGCAAGGTTCTCCTCCGATCACAAAGGGATATTCCCATGTTTTTTCCGCGGGCGGCTCTCGCGCTTTCCCTGAAGCATCTCCAAGGCGCTGAGGAGCTCCCGGCGGGTGTGCCGCGGCTCGATGATCGAATCCACAAAGCCCAGGGCCGCCGCCGAGTAAGGCGTGCAGAACTTCTTGCGGAAATCCTCGATCAGCTCCTGCCGCTTGGCCTCCGGGTCCTCGGCGTCGGCGATCTCGCGCCGGAAGATGACGTTGGCCGCCCCCTCAGGCCCCATCACGGCCACCTCCGCCGTCGGATAGGCCAGCACCCGGTCGAATCCCATGTCGCGGTTCGCGAAGGCGATATACGCCCCGCCGTACGCCTTGCGGACGATGAGGCTGATTTTGGGAACCGTCGCCTCGGAATAGGCGAACAGGACCTTCGCCCCGTGGCGGATGATCCCGCCGAACTCCTGCTGAGAGCCGGGGAGGAAGCCCGGGACATCCACGAACGTGATAACGGGCAGGTTGAAACTGTCGCACAGCCGGACCATCCGGGCGACCTTGTCCGAGGAGTCGATGTCCATGACGCCGGCCAGGATCGACGGCTGGTTGGCGATCACGCCGACCGGCGACCCGCCGAGGCGGGCGAAACCCACGACAACGTTTTGGGCGAAATCCGGCTGCACTTCGAAGAAATCCCCGTGGTCGAAGACCCCATCGAGCAGGTTGTGAACGTCGTAAGGCTCCGTCTGCCGAACGGGAATGAGGTCGTCCAGGGTCTCGTTTTCGAGGGGCGGAAAATCGGGCGATTCGCTCCGGGGGGGGTCGTCCGCGTTGTTCGAGGGCAAAAAGCTCAGGAGCTTCTTGACCGTCAGGAGGCATTCCTTTTCGTTGGCCGGGGTGAAGTGGGCGACGCCGCTTACGCCGCTGTGCACCCCCGCGCCTCCCAGGTCGTCGAAGGTGATGTCTTCGCCCGTGACGGTCTTGATCACGTCCGGGCCGGTGACGAACATGTGGCTGACGCCCGGGACCATGAAGACAAAATCGCAGATGGCCGGCGAGTAGACCGCCCCCCCGGCGCAGGGCCCCAGGATGACGGCGATTTGCGGGATGACGCCCGAGGCGAGGGTGTTTCGCCGGAAGATTTTCCCGTAGCCGTTGAGGGAGCTGACCCCCTCGTGAATCCGGGCGCCGCCCGAGTCGTTAATCTGGATGAAGGGGCGCCCGGCGCTCACCGCCAGGTCCATGACGCGGCAGATCTTGTCGGCGTGCATCTCGCCCAGCGACCCGCCCAGGGCGGTGAAGTCCTGCGAATAGAGGTAGACGAGGTTCCCGTCGATCCGCCCGGTCCCCGTCACGACCCCGTCGCCGGGGGTGCGGCGCCGATCCATCCCGAAATCGTCGGCGCGCGACTCGGCGAAGGTGTCGAGCTCGGTGAAGCTTCCCTCGTCGAGGAGGAACGCAATGCGCTCGCGGGCGGTCATCTTGCCGCGGTCGTGCTGCCGCTTGACGGCCTCGTGGCCGCCGCCCAGTCGGGCCTTTTCGGCCCGTTCCCGCAAATCTTCGGATAGAGACTTCAAG
>JASLXW010000123.1 GCA_030740135.1 Nitrospinota bacterium | reverse complement strand
AGATTCATCGCCGCCCTCGGAATGACAGATTGGGGCATTTCAGACCCCTCAGAATCGTTTTTCCGCAACCTGCTAGAAACCGAATCAACCCCGCGACCTTCACGCCGCCCCCAGCCTTGCCTCAGGCACGCCTAACGCCCTGTTTGAATGCGTGCTCGATTCATTCATCGGGAATCGTTGACGGCGACGTTTCTCTTGCGACTCTACGCCACTTATCGTATAGGACGCCCGAGAAAAAGGGATCGCTTCGGGCATAACCAATGGGTTTTCACGCTGTTGCGTCGAAGCACGGTTCTTATCCGGGCGTCTTATACGGATCGGCATACCCCCCCCATAAGAATCCTGCCCGATCTTTGCAGTCTTGGGAAAAATGTCCATCGTTCTTATTTTATCATGCGCTGGCGTCCTGCTTTATGCCTGCGATGAAAGAACTCCGAGACCCAATTTAGGCCATTCGCATAAAGATTTCACCGTTCTCTTTCCAACAATTCCAATACAGCGGGCGTCGCGTCCGTGATGGCTTCCATCCGGTCGGAGAGGGATTCCGAGGCGGATCCCCAGATGAATGCCGGGACCGGGTTCCGCGTGTGGGAGCGCGTGGAGCAGTCTTCCAGGTTGCCGTGGTCGCTGCTCAGGGGGTTGTGGTCTCCCGCTTCCCCGAGGCCGAATCGGCAAACACAAAGAGCAGGCCCACTATCAGCGCTTCCGCGGGCCTTCACCGAACAGCCGGTCGGCGGCCTCCACCAGGTCTTTCTCCTCCTCCACAAGGGGCCAAGGAGGGAGACCTTCCAGGAAGGTCCGGCCGTAGGGCCGCGTGTGAAGCCTGGAGTCCAGGACGGCGAGGAGTCCCCGATCCTCCCGGCTTCGGATGAGACGCCCCAGCCCCTGTTTCAACGCGAGGACGGCCCGGGGAACCTGGTAGGTGAGGAAGGCGTTCTCCCCCTCGGCGGCGATGGCCTCCGAGCGGGCCTCGACCAACGGGTCCCCCGGACTGGGAAAGGGGAGCTTGTCGATAATGACGCAGCTCAGGGCGTCCCCTTGAACGTCCACGCCCTGCCAGAAGCTGGCCGTCGCGAAGAGCACCGACGTCCGATCCCGCCGGAACTCGTCCAGGAGAAGGGCCCGGGGGGCCTCGCCCTGGATCAGCACCCGGTGCGTGATGCGGTCCTTCAGCCGCCCGTGGACCGTTCTTAGATTCCGGTAGCTGGTGAAGAGCACGAAGGCCCGGCCCTCGCAAAGCGCCAGGAGGGATTCGATGTGAGGGCAGATGGCGTCGATCCATTCCCGGGTGTTGGGCGGGGAAGAAATCCGGGGAACAAACAGGGCCGCCTGGCGTGCGTGATCGAAAGGGGAGGGAAGGAGAATCTCGCCCGCCCCGTCCAGCCCGAGACGCCCCCGGATGAAGTCAAACGATTCCCCGGAGCTCAGTGTGGCCGAGGTCAGGACCACCCCCTGTACGCGATCGAACAACTCCTCCCGCAACACCCCGCTCACGTCGATGGGCGACGCCGTCACGGCCACCCCCCGCCCCCGGGTCTGAACCCAGGAGATGTACGCGCTGTCTTCCATCCTGAGGATGAAATCGATCTGGCTCGCGATCTCCTGGGCGCGCCGCGAGATGGTCTTCAGGCCCTCGGTCCGGGCGCTGTCCGCCGCGCGAGCGAGCGCCTTCAGCCTGGCCGTCAAAGCGTTCGCGGCCTCCGACAGGACCCGCGTCACATCCTCCGGGCGGAGGCGGCGGCGCTCGCCGGATTCCTCCCGGGCCCGGGCGGGGGCCTTCTCTTCCGTCCGCCCCTTCCTTCCGCCGGGACGGCCTTTTCCGGCTTCCCGAAAGAGCGGCCCCGTCCCCGGCAGGGCGGAGAAAAATGCGTCGGAGGATTTCGCCACCTCGGCCAGGGCGTTCGTAACGTCGTCTTCCCCTTTCCCGGCCGCCTCCCGCAGGGCGTCGCGCGCGAGGTCTTCGATGCGGCCCCGGCTGACGGTGGTCCCGAAGTAGTCCGTGGCGACGTCCTCCAGGTTGTGCGCCTCGTCGAAAACGGCGGCGGCGTAAGTGGGCAGAATGCCGCCCGAAAAACCGTCGCCGCCGTGCAGCCGGAGGTTGAGGTCCGAGAAGAACAGGTGGTGGTTGACGACGACCACGTCCGACGCGGCCGCCCGTTGCCGGGCTCGCTGGATGAACGGCTCCCCGAACTCAGCGCAAAGGCCCGGGTTGCACACCTCGGCGGAGCAGCAGAGATCCCGCCAGACGGCGTAGTCCTCGGGCACGCCCCGCGCTTCCCCGATCTCCCCGGTCGCCGTCTTCTCGGCCCAATCCCGGACCTTGTCAAAAAGCGCGGCGTCCTCGCGGGAGCGGAGCGCCGGCTCCTCGAGGAAGCTCCGGTAGCGCCGTGGACAGAGATAGTTGTGCCGTCCCTTGAGGACGCACACCCGGAAGGTGTGGCCGAGGGCCTTTTCGAGAATCCGGAGGTCTTTGTGAAGGATCTGGTCCTGAAGGTTTCGGGTTCCGGTGGAGATGACAACGCGGCGGCCCAACAGGACGGCGGGTCCGAGATAGGCCAGCGTCTTGCCCGTCCCGGTCCCCGCTTCGACCAGGAGCTTTCCGCCTTCTTGAAGGACATCGGCCACCGCCGCGGCCATTTCGACCTGGGAGGGGCGGTGCTCGTACTCCGGCAGGGACTTGGCGAGGCGGCCCCCGGGTCCGAACAGCTCCTCGGCCAGGCGCTCGCCGTGGGTGGGTTCAGTCATCGCCCCGAGGATACCCGATCAAGCTCGCAACGGGAGCCCGCAAGGGGCTCTCCTACAAATTGGGAGCGGGATGTTTTGGAAATCCGCAACGAGGACACCCATCTTGGGGATTTTCAGCACCCCCCTAATGCCGAAAATGTCGCATCCCGGTCAGGACCATGGCGACGCCCGCTTCGTCGGCGGCCGCAATCACCTCCTCGTCCCGCTTCGATCCCCCCGGCTGGACAACGGCCGCGACACCCGCCTCGGCCGCGGCGTCCACGCCGTCGCGGAACGGGAAGAAGGCGTCCGAGGCCAGGACCGACCCCGGAAGCGCCTCGCCGCGACCCGCCTCGCGCGCCTTCCACACCGCCAGCTTGACTGAATCCACCCGGCTCATCTGCCCCGCCCCGACGCCGAGGGTCACCATCCCGCTTTCCGGGCCCGCCGGGCCGGCGAGGAGGATGGCGTTCGATTTGACGTGCTTCACCACCCGCCAGGCGAACGCCAGCAGCTCGAACTCCCGAACCGTGGGCTTGCGCTTGGTCGGGATCTCGCAGGATTCCAGGTTAAACCGGAACCGGTCCGCCTGCTGGACGAGCACCCCGCCGGGGACGGACCGGACGTCGAGCCCCGGCTCTCCCGCCGTCCCGGAGGCCAACGCGGGCCATCTCAGGACGCGCAGGTCCTTTTTCTTTTTCAGCGTTTCCAGGGCCTCGTCGTCAAAATCCGGCGCGGCGAGGACTTCCAGGAATCGGCCGGCGAGGATTTCCGCCGCCTCCCCGCCGAGGGGCCGGTTCAAAACGACGATGCCCCCGAAGGCGGACATCCTGTCCGCGTCGAAGGCCGCCGCGAGCGTTTCGGCCGTGCGCCCCCCTTCTCCCTCTCCCCCCCCCTCCCCGGCGGCGACGCCGCACGGGTTGTTGTGCTTGACGACCACCGCGGCGGTCTCGGTGAATTCCAGGGCCATCGCCGCGGCCGCGCCCAGGTCCAAAAGGTTATTGTACGAGAGCTCCTTTCCCTGGAGCTTCTCCGCGTCGAGAACCGAGAGACCGGCAGGCAGGGCCGGGCGGTAGAGGGCGGCCCGCTGGTGGGGGTTCTCGCCGTACCGCAGATCCAGGACCCGCTCGAGACCGAGGGGGAGAAACGGGGGGAGGTCTTCCGCGGCGGCGTCCCCGTTCGACTCCCGGACTTGTCCGACCGATTGAAGGTGCTGGCTGATGGCCCCGTCGTACCCGGTCGTGTGGAGAAAGGCCTTGACCGCCAGCCGCCGCCGGACGTCCTCGGGCACGTCCTCCATCAGGTCGAGGTATTTCAGGATCTCCGGATAGTCGCCGGGGTCGGACAGGACGACGACTCGCTGGAAGTTCTTGGCCGCCGCTCGCAGGAGGGAGACGCCGCCGATGTCGATGTTCTCCAGGGCGTCCTCGAGCGTCACGTCCGGCGCGGCGACGGTCTCCCGAAAGGGGTACAGGTTCACGGCCACCAGGTCGATGACCGGCACGTCCGATCCGGGCGCTTCCGGCTCGGCCGACCGCCGGTGGAGGATACCGCCGAAGATCCGCGGGTGGAGGGTCTTAACCCTTCCGCCGAGGATCTCCTCCTGGCCGGTGTATTCGGAAACGGACGTGACCCGGACGCCGGTTTCTTCCAGGAGCCGGGCGGTCCCGCCGGTCGAGAGGATCTCGACGTCCCGCGTGGACAGGGCCTCCGCCAGCTCACGGACGCCGGATTTGTCGTAGACGCTGATGAGGGCGCGGCGAATGGCGGGCATTTCGGCTCTCTAAGGCTGTACGGCTACCGAGAGACGGGGCTCGGCGGGGGGGCGCGTCGCCGCCGGGCAAGGGGTCAACCGACCCGAACGCCGGGCCTGCCGGAAATCCCGGGTCCGCGTCTTCGGCGCCGCTTCACTTCCCTTTGAACACGGGCGGACGCTTCTCCAGGAACGCCCGGACGCCTTCCTTGAAATCCTCGCTCCGGAACCCCCGGATGCGGAGGTCGTGGATGGCCCGCTCCGCTTCTTCCAAAGCGTCTCCCAGAGAGGCCTGGACGGCGCGCTTGGCCCCCCGGACGGTCAGGGGGGCGTTGCGGGCGACTTTCTTCGCCAAGTCGTTCGTGAACTCCGCCAGCTCGGAGACCGGAAGGACGTGATTCACCAGACCGACGCGCAGGGCCTCCCCCGCCTCCACCGGCCGGCCCGTCATGAGGAGATCCTTGGCCGTCGCCGCCCCGACCAGATGGACCAGCCGCCGGGTGCTGGGGAGGCTATAGACGACCCCCAGTTTTCCGGCGGGAACGCCCATCCTGAGCGTATCGGCCGCTATCCGGAGGTCGCACGCGGTGGCGAGGCCGCAGCCTCCCCCCATCGCGAAGCCGTAAATCATGGCGATCACCGGCTTGGAGGCGGCCTCGACGCTGCTCAGGGCGCCCTCGTAGGCGGCGTTGTGATCCATCGCCCCTTCAGGGGTGGACATGGTGGACTCGAACTCGCTGATATCGGCCCCGGAGGCGAAGGCCTTCTCGCCCGCCCCGCGCACAATGATCACCCGGACTTCCGGGTCTTCATCCAGAGCCTTCATCCGGTCCGGCAGGTCCCGCCACATGGACAGGGAGATCGCGTTTCGGATCTTCGGCCGGTTGATGATCAGCGTCGCGACGGGCCCATCCCTCGTGATTAGAAAGACGTCTTCGCTCATTGGCGGATCATCCCCCGGATGAAATAAACGGGAAGGGCGGAATTCTGCTCTCCCGGCTTACGGCGACCAGCCCGCATGCCCCGGTTCATTCTCCCTTGCAGTGGTCGTAGAGTGTTCCGATGGTGGCCTTCCGGAGCAGATCGGCCATCCCAGCGAACCACTCCGGGACCTCGAAGCGGTCGATGAACGGGACCGCCTCGATGATCTCTTCCCGGCTCTTGCCCTCTGCGAGCAGGCTTGCCACCTCGTTCTTGACATCTTCCAAAATGTCCCGGACGCTCAGGGCGAAGGTCGCGTCGCAGATGGGGCCGTGCCCCGGCACAATCAGGCGGGGACGAATTTCATCGTGGATCCGGGTCAGGGTGTCGGACCAGCCGGCGATGACGGCGTTGTGACAAAAGGGCGGCCACCCGTTGACGACATTGTCGCCCGCGAACAAGACGCCCTCCTCCCGCAACCAGACCATTCCATGGCTCGGCGTGTGGCCGTCGCCGATGATGAAGTCGATCCTGCGGCCGCCCACCCGGAGGGTCATCCGCTCGCTGAACAAGAGGGTCGGCTCCCGCACGCTGAAGCCCGTAAAGTCCCGGTCGTCCTCCAAGCCGATCTTGGGCAGAAAGTCCATCAGCATCTCCCGGCATCCGGCGAACTTGTCCTGGATGGACTCATGGCACACCATCTGGGCATCCGAGAAGAAGCCGTGCCCGCTGATGTGGTCGGGGTGTTCGTGGGTGCAGAGAAAATAACGGAGCTCGCCCTTGGACCGGACGAACTCCCTCCACTTCCTGGCCTCCGTGGGCGCGATGGGCGCGTCCACCTGGACGACGCCCTCGTCGGTGACGATACACCCGATGTTGGCCATGCGATACTCAGTTTCGGCGAAAACCCCAGGGGCGATTTCCTCAATGGCCATCTGCGCATCCTCTCTTGATTATGATTCCGGGACGTCGGTCCCCCTTCGATACGCTTTCTGCGGACGGATCATCATCGGACCCGCAGGTGGGCGCGGAACTATCCCGCAATCTGGTCGTAGAAAACCCCCACGCTGAGCTTCTGCATCCGCGCGGCGTGCTCGGCGAACCACTTCGGGACCTCGAAGCCGCCGGGGTACGGGACCTCCTCCATGACCTCCTCCCGGCTCTTGCCCCCGGCGATGGCGTCCCGCACCCGGTATCGGATGCCCATCAAAACGTCCCGGACGTTCAAGGCGAAGCTCGCGTCGCAGACGGGGCCGTGTCCCGGGACGATCGCGTGGGGGTGGATCTCCTTGTAGATGCGGTTGAGCGTATCGTGCCAGCCGTGGATGATCCCCTCGTGGCACATCGGCGGCCACTGATTGACCACGTTGTCCCCGGAGAAGAGGACGTGCGCCTCCGGCAGCCAGACCATGGTGTGATTGCGGGTGTGGCCGTCGGCGCTGAGGAGCTCGATCCGGCGTCCGCCGACCCGGAGGGTGAACCGGTCGGTGAAGGTGAAGGACGGCGCCCGCATCGTGAAGCCGGAAAAATCCATTTCGCACTCGGCCCCGACCCGGGGGATGAATTCGCTCAGGTGATCCGGGTAGCGGGCGAACTCGTCTTTGAGGGACACGTGGCAGATCATCTCGGCTTCGGAGAAAAACCCGTGCCCGCCGATGTGATCGGGGTGCGCGTGGGTGGGGACGAAATACCGGGGCGTTCCCTGGGAGCGGACGAACGCTCCCCAGTCCCGGGCTTCGGCCGGGACGAAGGGCGCATCCACCAGAACCACGCCGTCGTCGGTGACGATGCATCCGACATTGGCCAATTCATAATCGGTTTGGGTGAATACGCCGGGCGCCACTTCCTCAAGGGGCATCTGTGCTTCCTTTCGTGTAGAAGATTCCGGATGACCGAAACCGCCGGAGCGATTCGCCGATGACGGCCGGGCTCATTCACCCTTGTTGACGAGCGGTTTTCTCTTCTTCTTGGGCTTCTCTTCCTTGGGGGGCGGGTTCAGGACGTCGTAAATCCCCCCGATCCCCTTGCCTCCCAGAACTTGATAAAAGTCGGGGGCCTTCTTCACAATGGGGTCCCACTTGAGAACGTAGTCCTTCATCTCCTCCGCCTGCTCCTTCGTCTTCCCGTCGTCGACGGCCTTCTGAACCATCGCGATCAGGTCCTGGATGTCTTTGCGCAGGACGGCCAACACCGACTTGTCGGAGATCGCGCCGTGGCCGGGGCAGATCACGTCGATCTCCATCCCCTCGATGAAGTCCAGCGTATCGAGCCACGCGGCGGCCACGCCGGAGTGGAGGAGCGGCGGCCAGTCCTCCACAACGTTGTCGCCCGGCAATAAAACCCGGACGTCTTCCAGGTAGACCATCGCCTGGTTCTCGGTGTGGCCGACCCGGTGGATGAGCTGAATCTCCCGGCCGCCGAGGTACAGGGTCATCCGGTCGTTGAAGAGGATGTCCGGCTTTCGGAAATCGAACCCGTCCGAGCGGGCGACGCCGTCCGGGTCCAGGGGCTTGACCCGCTCGAGCCATCCTTCGGGGGTCTCCCCCACGGTCTCATGAAACCGCTCCAGCGTCCCCTCGTGGGCGACGAACCGGGCGTCCCGGAAGAACCAGTTTCCCATGATGTGGTCGGCGTGGTGCTCGGTGTTCACTTGGTATCGGATCGGCCCGATCTTTTCCACCCGGGCCCGCCAGTCGAGGGCGTCGGAGGGGTTCTGCGGGGTGTCCACCAAGACAACGCCGTCGTCCGTTCTCACACAGGAGACGTTGCACCCGTAATACTTGATTTCGGAAAAGACCCCGTCGGCGATCTCTTGCATGTTTTCCTCCTTATCGTCCGAGTCGGGCCGCAAGATGGGTCCGCGCAATGGGCGGGCGCCAAGGGGAGCGATCCGTCACAAGGATGTCCGGGTCTGTTCACGGCTTCCGCCCCGCCGGAATCCTCCCAAACCCCCGAATTTTCTCACACGCGCATTCCGATGGAAAGGGGTCCGCGGCGGGTGTCGGGAGGGAGCGGCGCGCTGAAGGCCATGGGATGAAAGCGGAGGGATCGCGCCGTAAGCGGTCAGGGAAGCGGAAGTCGCTCCAGGTAGACCAGGTCGGGGACGGGAGACTTGTCGCTTTCCAGGAGAACCGCGGCCACCAGGACACACCGCCCGCCGGCGCGCTCGATCAGCGCATGGGCGGCGATGAGGGTGCCCCCGGTGGAAACCACGTCATCCACCAACAGGACATTCTTGCCCCGGATCCGCTCCGCGTCCGGCCCGTCCAGGACGAGGCGCTGCTCGCCCGCGGTGGTGATGCTGGTGTACCGGACCGAGAGGGGGTTCTGCATGTATTCCTTGGAGCCTTTGCGCAGGACGACGTAGCGTTTGTGGCCCGCGCGCAGGGCCAGGGCCTGAAGCAGGGCGATGCTCTTGGCCTCGGTCCCAACGATGAGGTCGAAAGATCGCTCCCGTTTCTTGAACTCCCGGCCGATGGCCTCGTGCAGAAGATCCGCGCAGACCTCGTTGAGCTCGGTGTCCCCCAGCATGACGAACGAGGCGATGCGCTTTCCCGACGGAAAGGTCACGATCGGCAGATCGCGGGAGATCTTTCCGCCAATGTCGAGGGAGTAAGACTCGTGGTGATCTGAAGTTGATGCCATGACCTAAAAAATGTCCTTCGTCATCAAAGCCATGAGAAATTGATCCCTTTCAAACACCTTACTGGAACACCAGCGAGAACACCGTCACTTTCTGGATTCACTCATGAGCATTGGCCGACCATCTCAAGTAATCCGTCCCGGAACCGGCAAAAACTCGTGGATCTGTTGCGATGAGGTTCCATCCGCTGTGAGATTTCACGGGCGGCTTCGATCTTCGCAAGTCCTCCTTGAAAGTATCCGGCTCTTTGCATGACCCTTTCGAGGGCTTCCCAGGTCCCGCCGGCAATGGCGTCCGGGTCGCGGTATCTTGCTTTTTTATCGAGGTCTTCCGAAATGCGCGGGAATGCTTCCCCCAGCGCTATGACATCCCCGAAAAACCAAGCTTCAAGCTCTTCGATTGCCACCCGATTCAGGACATTGAAACTTGAAGATGGTCCGACGGACGACTTTGTTGCCAAGCCCGCCCGCTCGGCCGCGCCTTCAAGCAATTTCTTCAGCGTTTTGCAGTTCTGGCGGTCTTCATCGATCAGGACAACGATCCCCCAATCATTCGGTATCCACGC
>JASLXW010000122.1 GCA_030740135.1 Nitrospinota bacterium | reverse complement strand
TCGGCCGGGTTCCGGGTCTGGAAGGTCTTCTTCCTGGAGGGCGGCGCCCGTTGGACGGGGGAGGATCCCGAGCTTTTGGAAAAGAACATCCTCTTCCGCTTTCAAGGATGTTGCTGGGGCTTCACCCTCGAGTTTGTGGGCAGGGATGACGAAACCCTCTTCCAGTTCGGTTTCAATCTGGTGGGCCTGATTGGCGATGACGACTCTCCGGTCTTCAAGTTCGGCCGCTCGGTGGCGACGCCTGAGTAAAGAGGCGGCGCCGTCCCCCCCCTCCCCCCGCCGCGGGTGAGCGCAGGCCCTCCTGATTCTTCGGGCTGGGGATGCGCGTCGATTCGATCTCGGTCCGACGCGATGCCGGGAAGGGGAGCCGGTCGATTTCGGGCCGTGCCCTGGGAAAGTCCGAAGAAACGGCCCCGGTGTCTCACCTGTCTTGAACCCATACAATCCATTGCACGCCGTCCGGGCAGGGGGTAGAATGACTTTGCGTCATGCGCGCCCGGGGGTGTTTCGTAACGTCCGGCGCCGAGATCTTGACATGGATTCTTTTCGCCGTCTCGATCAACCGATTCTCTTCGTGATATCTTCAACCGTAAAGATGTGCGTTCATCCTCGTCGTGAAGCCCATGGGGGCGTGGAGAAGGGACTTTTTTATTGAGTCCTCATAACGTTCGATCCATTCGGCGGGTTCTTCATTGGAGGGGGAAGTGTGATGTGGGCTGACAAAGGGGATTGCGACGCCGCATTGGAGGGGGTTGTCGAGGTCGGCGCGGACGGGTCCGTTCAAGTGAAGGACGCCGAGCGGCTTCGGGCGGGGCTCATCGACACGCTTGCGTACCATGCCGTCCATCATTCCACTGAGGAATTGAGGGACTATTGCCGCTGGCTCATTCGGCGCGCGGCCGAAACGCTGGAGATCCGGACGGCCTCGATCCACGACCTTTACATGGCGATCGGTCGGGGGGAGGCGGGAGGCTTCACGACGCCGGCCATCAACATTCGGGGCATGACTTTCGATGTCTCGCGCGCCGTTGTCCGGGCGGCGATGTCGCGGGATGTCGGGGCCTTGATTTTCGAGATTGCGCGTTCCGAGATCGGTTACACCGAGCAGAGGCCCGCCGAGTACGCGGCTTCGATCCTCGCGGGCGCGATCAAGGAAGGCTACCGGGGGCCGGTTTTCCTCCAGGGGGATCACTTTCAGATTAACGCGAAGAAGTTCGCCCAGGACTCGGATCAAGAGCTCGACGCGCTCCGGGACGTGATTCTGGAGGCGCTGAAGGCGGGTTTTTACAACATCGACATTGATTCATCCACCCTGGTGGATCTGAGCCGGACCGACATCAAAGAACAGCAGCGAATGAATTTCGAGCCGGCGGCGGAGCTGACCCGGTATATTCGGGAGCATGAGCCCGAGGGCGTGACCGTCTCCGTCGGCGGCGAGGTCGGAGAAGTCGGCGGCAAGAATACGACCGTGGAGGAGGCCCGGGCTTTCATCGAGAATTATCGGGAGACGCTGGCCTCTTGCGGCGGCGGGATGAAGGGGATCAGCAAGCTGAGCATTCAGACCGGGACCAGCCACGGCGGGATCCTCCTGGCGGACGGCACCATGGCCCAGGTGAGTATCGACTTCGACACCCTGGCGAAGATCTCCAATCTGTGCCGGGAATCGTACGGATTGAGCGGCGCCGTTCAGCATGGCGCCTCGACGCTGCCGGACGAGGCCTTCAACCGGTTAGTAGAGAGCGGCGCCTCGGAGGTCCACCTGGCGACCGCCTTCCAGAATCTGATCTATGACCGCGTCCCCGAGGTGTTGCGCGACGAAGTCCGGGGTTGGGTCATCGAGACGTACCAGTCTTCCCGGAAAGAAGGGGATACGGACGAGCAGCTCTTTTACAGGGAGAGAAAGCGCGCCTTCGGCCCCTTCAAGCTTCAGTTCTCGGTCTTGCCCGAGGAAGTGCGGGCGCCGATCCGCGTGGATCTCGAGGACCGGTTCGGCTTCCTGTTCGAGAAGCTGGGCGTGGTGAACACCCGGGAGGCGGTCGATCGGTTTGTCAATCCCGTGGAGGTGAGCATCCCCGCCCCCGCGGCGCTCTCTTAAAACCGGCGGGGGTCCGGAAGCCGGAGGATTTTGTGGCCGCTGATCTCGGCATGACGTTGGAGCGCTGCATCGCGGAAGAGCAGACGCGCTTCCCCGGGGCCCAGGGCGTGTTCACGGGCCTTCTGACGCAGATCGCCCTGGCGGGCAAGATCATCTACAGCGAGGTCAACAAGGCCGGCCTGGCGGACATCCTGGGGTTGACCGGAAAAACCAATATCCAGGGGGAGGAGGTCCAGAAGCTGGACGAGTTCGCCAATACGACCGTCCGCAACTGCCTGGAACACACCGGTTACCTTTGCGCGATGGCTTCCGAGGAAATGGATGACGTGTTTATGATTCCGGAGCGGTTCCCGGCCGGAGATTACGCCCTGTTGTACGATCCGTTGGACGGCTCTTCCAACATCGACGTCAACGTCAGCATCGGCACCATTTTTTCTGTCTTTCGCAAGAAGAGCGCCTCTGAACGCGGGGAGCCGAGCGATTGCGTACAGCGCGGGAGCGAGCAGGTCGCGGCGGGTTATGTCATCTACGGTTCGAGCGTCATGATGGTCTATACGACGGGAAACGGTGTGTTCGGGTTCACGCTCGACCCCCGGATCGGGGAATTCTTCCTCTCCCATCCGGACATCCGGACCCCGGCCCGCGGGAAGATTTACAGCATCAACGAAGGCAACGCGGCCCACTGGACCGAAGAGACCCACCGGTTTGTCGACCACCTCAAGGACATGGACCCGGAGACGGGCCGTCCGTATTCGGGCCGCTACATCGGCTCCCTGGTCGCCGATTTTCACCGCAACCTTCTCAAAGGCGGGATCTTTCTCTACCCGGGGGATCGCAGGAGCCCCGAGGGAAAGCTTCGCCTCCTCTACGAAGCCAACCCCCTCGCCTTCATCGTCGAGCAGGCCGGGGGCGCCGCAAGCAACGGCTCGCGGCGAATCCTGGACATCGAGCCCGAGGCCCTGCATCAACGCTGCCCGCTCATCATCGGCTGCGAGGAAGACGTGCGCCTTGCCGAAGCGTTTTACCAGGGCCGGCGCGATTGAACGCCGGTTTGCCGCTGTCCGAGCAAGAGCTTACATACGAAGTGGCGCCCAGCGCGGAAATGCGTCGCCCCGCAAGCGTCACTGGCTGGTCCCGCCGATCAGGGCGCATGCCCTGGATAGGACGTTCACGACAGCAGGCTTGATTGCCCGGGAACCTCCTGCCATGTCCCTCAGCTCTTCGCCCGTCCCCGGATCGATTTCCGCCGCCGGGGCGGACCCCACCCTGGCCTTGCTGACCGGCGGCGGTGACGCGCCCGGGATGAACGCCGCCATCCGGGCCGTGGTCCGGACGGCCGAGTCGCGCGGTCACGGCGTCTGGGGCGTCCGCCGCGGTTATTGGGGCCTTTTGGACGACAACATAGAGCCGCTCACGAATCGAGACGTCCGGGGCATCATTCAGCGGGGCGGAACCATCCTCGAGACATCGCGCTGCAAGCCCTTTCGGACCGCGGAGGGCCGGGAGAAAGCCGCGGCCAACCTCAAGGCCCGCAATGTCCAGGGTCTGATTGTCATCGGGGGCGACGGGACATTTCAGGGGGCGGATCTCCTGTCCCGGGAGCAGGGCGTGCCTGTGGTCTGCATCCCCGGGACCATCGACAACGACATCTGCGGCACCGACTACACCATCGGCTATGACTCCGCGGTCAACACCGCCCTGGAGGCCATCGACCGCATCCGGGACACCGCCTTCTCGCACGAGCGCATCTTCTTCGTCGAAGTGATGGGAAGGCAGGCCGGGATCCTCGCGCTGGAGGTCGGGGTCGCCGGCGGCGCGGAGGAGGTCTTCGCTCCGGAGAAGGCAGCCGACCTGGGAGCGTTCTGTCGGTCGATTCGCGATGCGTTCGACCGCGGCAAGCGCGGGTTCATCGTGGTCGTGGCCGAAGGGGATGGGTTGGGAGGCGCCCAGCGAATCGCCGACGCGGTGAGAAAGGACCTGAACCTCGAGTCCCGCGTGAGCGTCCTCGGACATATCCAACGGGGCGGTTCGCCGACCGCGCGGGACCGGGTGCTGGCCAGCCGTCTCGGTGTGGCGGCGGTCGAGGCGGTCCTGGGAGGCGCGGACCGGATCATGGTGGGCGTGCGCGCGGGGGAGGTTGTTCAGACGCCTCTGGAAGAAGTGATCGGCGGAACGAAGAGCATCGACGCGGGCCTCTTTCGAATCCTCGAAATATTGAGGGGTTGAGAGGCCGGCCGGGATTTGCCCGGATTTCTACAACAGAAGCGTAGTTTGACGCGACGCCAATCCCGCCGTCCCGCGCCTGCTCAGGCGGGGGACGGCTCGCCCGCGGGTTCTACGTCGGGGCGAGCGGGGTCTTGGGTCTTGCCCCCTGAATCGGGTTTGGCGGGCCGCCCGCGAAAACGCCTGGACACGTCGTCCTTCAGCGTCATCCACAGGGAAAACATGACCGGCACGAGGAAGACGGTGAAGACGGTGGAGAGGATGAGACCGCCGAGGATGGCTGACCCCAGGCCCCGGTAGAGCTCGGAGCCCGCCCCCGAGCTTACGACCACGGGCAGCATCCCGAAGACCGTCGTGGTCACCGTCATGAAGATCGGCCGCAGTCGGCTCTCGACACTTTCGAGAAGGGCCTCATTGTGCGGGCGTCCGTTCCGCATGTTGTGCAGCGCCTGGTGGACGATCAGGATGGCGCTGTTGACGACGATCCCCGCCAGGATGATGAAGCCGAGCATCGTGATGACGTCCATCTTGATGGAGGGATCGAGGGTGTGAGCCAGCTTCACGCCCAGGATGCCCCCCGTCGCCGCGAGCGGGACGCTGAACATGATGATGAAGGGGTGCGTGAAGGACTCGAACAGGGAGCACATCAGCAGATAGACGATGACCAGGGAGAGCAGGAACGACCACTTCAGGGTGTCCCAGGTTACTTTCAGGTCCTTGGCCTGGCCGGAAAGGTTGATGGAGTAGCCCAGGGGCAGCCGGGCGCGTATCGGCCCGACGACCAGGCGGTCGATGTTGTCGATGGCCTGCTCCAACGGGACCTCGCCGCGGATATTGACCGTCAGGGTGATGGAGCGGTCCAGGTCGGAATGGTCGATCTTCGTGGGGCCGGAGGCGGGCCGCACCCGGGCGATGGAGGACAGACGGACCGGACGCCCTCCGGGGGCGTAGAGCAGTATGTCTTCCAGATCCTGCGTGCGAATGGCCCTATCCAGCTTGCCCTTCAAGGTGATGTCGATCTCGCGGCCTTTTTCCCGGAACTTCCCCGCTTCGGTCCCCCTGATGAGGGTCTCGACGACGTATCCCAGCTCGGCCACTGAAACACCCAGGTCCGAGGCCCGCTCCGGGTCCACGTAGACCTGGAGCTCCGGGTTGCCCAGCTTGAAGCTTGAATTGGCGAAGTTGACATCGGGCGCTTGCCGGATGTTCGCCTGGATCTCCGCGGCGATCCGCTGGATCTCTTCCAGCTCGTCCCCCTTGACGTTGATCTCCACGTTCGTCCCGCCCAGGAACGCGCCGCGCCGGCGGAACAGGGCCGATTGCGTGACGAACACAAAGGGCGCGCCCGGAATGCCGAACGTCCGCTTGCGGACCTTGGCGACCACCGCCCGCATCTGGGCCGGGGTGCGGGCGAACTCGTCCTTGACGATGATGACGAAGATCGGGTCCGTCAGGCGGATGACGGAGAAGACGCGCCTCAACTCCGGGATCCTGAGGAACCGCCGCTCCAGGGTCTTGATGATCGCCTCTTTTTCATCGACGTTGAAGCCCGCTGGGATCTTCACGAGGCCGAAAAGGAGATTGCGGTTCCCCTTCGGGAGGTAGTCGATGGGGGGCATGAATGTGTAGCTGACGAGGAGAGAGGCCCCGACGAGCAGGACGATGAACGCCAGGCCTCGGGTGCGCGATCGGATCACCCAGCCGACGAATGAGAGAACAAAACGCGAGAATCCGCGCCCCAGCCAGCCGAGGGTCAGCCAATCGACGAGCGGTTTCCTGGTCTTCTCGCGGGTTCTCCCCAGGCGGAGGATCCGGCTGGAGAGCATGGGGATCACCGTGATCGATACGATCAGCGACAGGGCGACGGCGACGCTGATGGCCAGGGCGATGTCGCCGAATAGCTGACCCGCCTCCGCCTCGACCAGGATCACCGGAATGAAGACAGCCAGCGTCGTCAGGGTGGAGGCCAGGATGGCGCCCCACACTTCTTTGGCGCCTTCCAGGGCGGCCTGGAACCGGGGTTTTCCCATGTGGCGATGCCGGTAAATGTTCTCCAGGACCACGATGGTGTTGTCCACGACCATCCCGGAGGCGAACGCCAAGCCGGCCAGGGAGATGGTGTTCAGGGATCTGTCGAACAGCCTCAGGAAGATAAAGGTCGAGACTATCGAGATCGGGATGCTGAACCCGATGATCAGGATGCTCGACGTGTTTCTCAAATAGAGCAGGAGAACGGACACGGCCAGGATCGCGCCGTACACCAGGTTGCGCAGGACGAGGTTGATGGAATCTTTGATGTAGAGGGTTTCGTCATACAACTGAAGGAGTTGAATCCCCTTTCCCTTGTAGACGTTCTCGTTCAGGTGGACCAACTCCTTTTTGACGCCCGCCATGACCTCCAGGGTGTTGGCCCCCGTTTTTCGCAGGACGCCGAACCCGATGCTGGGGATCCCGTTCCGGCGGACGACGAGATCGCGCTCTTTGTAACCGAACCGGACGCTGCCGACGTCCCGCAGATAGATGGCCGTCCCGTTCTGCCGGGCCAGGATGACGCTCTCGAGCTGGCGCAGGTCGGTGAACTGGCCCACCGTCCGCACGATGTACCGGCGCTTGCCTTCGTTGATGGTGCCGCCCTTGATGTTCCGGTTTTCCCGCAACAGGGCTTGCCGCACGTCGCCGATGGTCAGGTTCCGCGCGCTGAGGGCGAGGGGGTCGAGGAGCACCTGGACCTCCCGCTCCTGGCCCCCGAACATCAGCACCCCGCCGACGCCGGGAACCCGCTCGAAGCGGGGTTTGATGACGTCCTCCGCCTCGATGCGGACTTCGTTCAGCGCCCGGACGTTCCCCTGCCGGTCCTTTGTCCGATTGAGGACGATCCAGGCGATGGGTGACTCCTGATCGGTGTTGACGGCACGGATGAGCGATTCGTCGGCGTCGTCGGGAAGTCCCCGCACTAGGCCCAGTTTCTCGGAGACGTCCAGGCGGGCGATGTCCTTATTGCTTCCCCAGTCGAACGTGAGGCGGACGGTGCTTTTGCCCTCGATGGAGGAGGAGGTGATTTCGCTCAGGGCCTCGACCGAGTTCAGCTTCTCCTCGATCCGGTCGGTGATCTCCCGCTCGATTTCCGCGGGGGCGGCGCCCCGGTAGTTCGTCTCGACCGAAACCTCCGGGCGGTCCACGGTGGGTTTCATCTGGACCGGGATGCGGAGCATCGAGATGAACCCGAACAGGAGCAGCAGGATCACGCCCACCAGGACGGACACGGGATATCGAACGCAGAAGTCGATGAGCTTCATCGAGAAGTTCCGGTTGGGCGCTATTCAGACGAGGCGGACGTGCCGGCCGGCCTTTTCCTTTTCCCGTCCCAGGCGCCGGCCTTCGGCCGCCCGGCGTCCGGTTTTTCCCGGACGGCGATCAGCTTCCCTTCCGGAGTCCGGATGGCGCGCACCATCACGGGTCCGCGATCCTTTAATGTTTCATTTCCCGTGACGATAACGTGGTCGGCCTTGGAGAGTTTTCCCTCGATGATCTCGACGTGGCCCGCGATCACCCGGTCGGTTTCCACGGGAACGAGGCGCGCGCGGCCGTTCGCGACGACAAAGACGTGCGCCCGCAGCCCCAACTGGCTCAGGGCGTCCTTGGGCACCATGAGGGTGGGGTGCTTTTCGCCGTAGAACAGCCTCACCCGGGCGAACATGCCGCCTTTGAGGCGGTACCGCGGGTTGGCGACCTCGATCTTGACCGGAAACGACCGGCTGGCGACGTCGGCCTGGGGGATGATGTCCCGGACCTTTCCGCGAAACGTCACGCCGGGGTAGGCGTCCACGGCGATCACCGCGTCGTCGCCGACCTTCACGTGGCTGATGTCCCTTTCCCGGATTCCCGTTCGGACGAGAACGGTGTCGATGTTGATGATGTCGGCCACGCGGCCTCCCCGCTGAATCCACTGGCCCACTTCAACGTGCTTTTTCGTGATGAAGCCGGAGATGGGGGCGCGGATGACGGTCTTCCCCAGCTCGTCCCGCATCCGGTCCAGGTTGGCCTTTTGGCGCTGGACCTCGGCCTCCTGGCCGGCAATGTCCTCTCTGCGCGTTCCCATCTGCGCGAGGCGCAGAGACTGCTCGAGGCGCTGGACTTGATACTTGGCGGCCAGAAAATCGCTCTCCGTCCGGTTGTATTCGGACAGGTTGATGATCTTGCTTCGCAGCAGCTCGCCGGCCCGTTCCATGTCCCGCTGATACTTCTGCATCAAGGCGTTGCGCTCTTTGAGCTGGGCCCGGACCTCCTCGATCTCTTCCTGCCGGAGTCCTCTCTTGAGCTTGTCGAGCTGCGCTTGGGCTTTGCGGTGGGCGGCGTCGGCCTCTGCCAGATCGATGCGCCGGTCCGAGTTCTTGAGCCGGACGAGGATGGTTTTCCCTTTTTCGACCCGGTCGCCTTCCCGGAGCTTGAACTCCTTCGTCAAGCCTTGGATCTCCGCGCTGACCGTCGTCGCGATCCGGGCCTCGACTGTCCCGATGGAGGTGATTTGCCTGCGGATTTTTTTTTCCACCACCGGGCTCAACACCACCGCGGCCGGGCGTGGTCCCCACCTCTTTTTCCCCCGGGGGGATTGCGCGGAAATGTGGGCGGCGCTCAACAAGACGATCACCCCGGACCCGACGATCGGAAGAAGCCAATTTTTCCTCATGGGGAGTCCTCTCGTCAGGCCCGGCGGGCGGGTCCGGTTTTCGACATTGGCGCGATATTCACGAATCAGTGGGCGTGGCGGCGATCCGCCGCGCGTCGACATCGCTTATCCCGAAACCCGCTCGGCCGGTTGGTTCGCCTTGAGGCGCTTTGCGATCCTGTCGATGAAAACGACCATCAAGTCCATCGCCACCATGGTCAGCAGGCAGGTGGCGAGAAAAACGATGACCTTGACGGGCGCTCTCAAGATGAACAGGTATGGATTGAGCAACAACAAGAGCGCATAAGAGGCGAAGGTGATCGGAAGGGCTACGAGAAACCCTAAAAGCAGGCCGATCAATACGGTGAGCAACGGGGGGGAGGCATGTTCGGGAGAGGGCGCGTTTCCCCGCACGGAATCCACGATCCAGAAGATGATATTGAAAAGAATGATGATGAAGTAGATGATGACGGTCGATTGCGTCGCGGTGAAGATATAATTGGGGTCGAAGGTGATCATTCTCTAAAGGTTTGCTTTCATCCAACCGGGATGCGATTTCAGTAACCATGGGGATTTTAACCGTCCCCATCGTACAATATTCCTCGACGCCTTGAAAGAACCTGTATGGGTTCAAGACATATGAGACACGGGG
>JASLXW010000121.1 GCA_030740135.1 Nitrospinota bacterium | reverse complement strand
CCAAGGAGATGTCTCATATCTATCTGAACCTATACACTCCGGCGTTCAGGGAGACGTCCAGCGCCCGGCGGCGAGTCGAAAGAAACTAATGTTGCGAACCGGGAATGCCGTTTGCTAAGTTGAGTATGGCGTAGCCTTGGATGGACTGCGCGTCCGAGTGGAGTCGGTCGGAAATGTTTGGAAAAAAACGAAAATCGGGTCGGACCGGACAAAAGGACGAAGGCGTTGGTTTGCAGGACGCGGAGGGATTTGGGTTCCTCATCCTCGCCAACGGCTACCGCAAGGCCGCGCGGTATGACGAGGCGCTCTCGGTCTGCCGGGCGGGTCTGGAAAACCATCCTGATTATCTGAGCGCCCGCGTCGCGCTGGCGCTGATCCTGCTCGATCGCGGCGACAGGCAGGAGGCCCAATCCGAGCTGGAGATCATCCTAGAGGCCTCCCCGACCAACCTGATGGCCCGCCGGACGCTGGGCAATCTCTACCGCGAAGACCAAAACCTGAAAGAGGCCAAGCGGCAATTCGAAGAGAGCCTCTGGCTGCTCCCCGGAAACACCGAGACATTGGATACGCTTGTCTCTTTGGACGAAGAGCTGGCCGAGGGCGGGATGGGCCGGAAAGGGGGTCCGGCGTCAAGCGTCGAAACGCCTCCCCCGGAGGTCGATGACGCCGAGGAGAAAGAGCCTCCCCCGGAGGTCGCGGAAGCCGGGGAGGATGAGCCTCCCCCGGAGGTCGATGACGCGGAGACCGCCGAAGACAGCGCGCCTGCCGAGGGCGAAGAAGAGGATCAGCCGGCCGAAGCGGCCGGGGATCTTCTCGAAGAGCCCGCCGAAGAGCCGCCCCCGAAGGCCGAAACCCCCGTCGCCCTCCAGAGCAGCCCATTTCCAGAGCTCGCCGACATGGAGATGTCGGACCCCCTGTACACGCCGACGCTGGCCCGACTCTATGAAGAACAGGGAAATCTCAAGACGGCCCTCGTCACCTACCGGATGGTCCTGAAGGAAAATCCGGATGACGAGACCGCTTCGCTCAAAATCCAAGAGTTGGAACAGGCCATCGCATTCGAGCAGGAGCTTGCCGAACCCGGCGTGGAGATCGATTCTCCGGTCCCGGAGAAAGAGGAATCGGTCCAGGAAAGCGCGGACGAAAAACCCGATGAGGAGGAAGCCGATTACGCCTCATCCGGGGTTCAGGTTGATTCCGTGAACTCAGTGGAAGAAGAATCGGCTCAGGAAACCGAAGAAGCCGTGCTTGATGACGAGGAACCCGGTCTCGCCATGGAGTTGTTGGACCTGGAGGAAGAGGGTGGGACGGACGACGCTTCCCTGGAAGCCGGCCCCGCCCTGGAGGATATCGCGGGCGACCGCGAAGCCTCCCCGGCCGAACCGGAAACCGGACCCGCGGATGCGGACGGTCCGGCCGAGGTCCCGATGGATCTCGCCGAAGCGGTCCTGGAGGAGGAGCCGTTCTCGGGGGACTTGGAGGAGTTGTTGGTTTCGGAAGCGGAAAGTCCGCCGGAGGCGGAATCCCCTCCCCTGGAAAATGAGGTTGAGGCCCCCGAAGCGGATTGGCTGGCGGAACTGGACGACGTTGCGTCCGACGTGGACGAAGAGCCCGAGGCGTTGGCGGCCGACCCTGTGGACGATCCGCTCGGGGCCGTTGAGTCCGAGGCGTCGCTCCCCGCTCCGGCGTCCCCTGAGGAGACCCGAGGGGAATCGCCCCCCGCCTCGGAGGCCGGACAGGAGGCGACCATCGAGCGGCTGGAGGGGCTGCTCGAGCGGATTCGGGCGAAATCAAAGGGGGACGAGGATTCATAAAGGCGCTCGCCCGGCGTGGATTCCCGGGTCCGACCCCGAAGAACCCGAGAGGGGACCCTTCAATCCGTGATCCGGCTTCGACACGTTTACAAGTCCTACGGACCCGGCCTGGATGCCCTGAAGAACGTCTCGCTCCATGTGCCCCGGGGAGAGTTCCTGTTCGTGATGGGCCCCAGCGGTGCGGGTAAGACGACGCTGCTCAAGCTTCTCTACCGGGCCGAGGTCGCCGACCGGGGGAGTATTCTGGTAGACGGCTCCGACGTGACGCACCTGCCCGAGCGCGAGGTCCCCTACCTCAGACGCCGAATCGGTGTGGTTTTCCAGGATTTCCGCCTGTTGCCGCGGCGGACGGTGTTCGAGAACGTCGCGTTCGCCATGAGGGTCATGGGCGCCCCGACCTCCGAGATTCGGCGGCGCGTCCGATTCGTCTTGCACCAGGTGGGATTGGGAAGGCGCATGAATGACGAGCCCGACCTGCTCTCCGGCGGAGAGCGGCAGCGGGTCGCGGTCGCCCGCGCCATCGTCAACCGGCCGGACATCCTCCTGGCCGACGAGCCGACGGGTCATCTCGACCCGGACCTGGCCAATGAAATGGTCGATCTGTTCTCGTTGATCCACGCCGGCGGGACCACGATCCTTGCGGCCACCCACGATGAGATGTTGGTGGACCGGTCGAAACGTCCGGTGATCCGAATGCTCCGGGGGAGGGCGACCGCGAAGGATGCAGCTTCGGATTTCCTGAATGACGCCGCTCCGGCCGGAGGCGGCCGGCAAGCCAGGGGCGGGATCCGTCGGGAGGCGCGACGGTGAGATGGCTGCGCACCCTCCCTTACTTTCTGCGCATGGCGATCCGCGGAATCCTGGAGAGCGGCGGCGCGGCCCTGGTGGCGATTGCAACCATTTCCATCGCCCTCCTGATCCTGGGCGGATTTCTCCTGGCCCTGTCCAACATGACGCGGCTTCTGAATGACTGGGGAGAACAGATTCGCCTGGTCGCTTATCTGGAAGACGGGTTGAGCGATTCCGTCCGGGGACGCCTCCGGCGGGATCTGACGGCCATGGAGGGGGTCTATGAGGTTCGGTACATCTCGAAGGAGGAGGCCCTGAGGGATTTCCGCAGATATTTGGGTTCGAGGACGGAGATTCTGGACGGCTTGCGGCCCAACCCGCTGCCGGCCGCCTTTGTTTTGGGTCTACGCCCCGAGAACCGGAACTCGCTGTTCGTCTCCCGGCTTGCGACCACGATTCGGGGCCGAACCGGGGTGGAGAGCGTGGACTTTGGGCGGGCCTGGGTGGAGAGCTTCGAGCGGGTCGTCCGCGAGCTCAAGTGGATCATCGCGGGGGTCGGTGTTTTCCTGGGCCTCGGAATCGTCCTGATCGTATCGAACACCATTCGGCTGGCCTTGTACTCGAGGCGGGAAGAGGTCGAGATCATGGACCTGGTGGGGGCCACGCCCGGCTTCATTCGATCGCCCTTTCTGGTCGAGGGGTTCCTCGAAGGGCTGGGCGGTAGCGCGCTTTCCCTTGGGGCGCTTTACGGGCTTTATCGTTTGGTGTTGCTTCGGGCCGCGCATGGCTTTCCGGGCCTCGGTCCGGACGCCGTGACCTTCCTGGAGCCCGCCCTCAGCATCGGTCTCCTGGCCCTGGGGACTTTTCTGGGCGTCATCGGGTCGCTCCTGTCCGTGTCGCGATTTCCGGGACCTGGAGGCTGAAGACGTCCTTCGGCCGGAATTTCGGTTGCAACGGTCCGGCGTCGTCGCTAAATTTCCCCTATCTTCAATGGGTTGGCGGAAAACGGCCCGTTCATTGTTTCCGGGACTTCAAAACCTTTGGAGACCCAGCCTGATTCGCCCGTTGACACCTCGCCGGATCGGCGTCGTCGTGTTTCTCGCCCTTTCGGCCGGTCCGCTCACGCTTTCCGGATTCGCCGGTGCGGAAACGGCCGGGTTCCCCACGTCCGTCCAACTCAAGGGGAAGATCGCCGCCGAGCGAAATCGGCTCGCCCGTCTCAAAGGTCGGCTGGATTCCCAGAAGCGGCGGATCGCCCGCAGCGAGCGAGCCGAACGATCCGTCCTGGAGGCGATCGAGGGATTCGACGCCCAACTGGAAATCCTCGGCGGAGAGCTCCGGATCCGGAATTACCGTTTGGCCCTGGCCCGCCGGAGGCTCGACGCCTCGGAGCGAAAGCGACGGGACCTGGAAGTCCGGATGGCGAAGGCGGAGGCCGGGCTGCGCCGCCGCATCCGCTCCCTCTACAAAGGGATGGGGGCGCCTCCGAGCTTTCTCGCCTGGCTGAACAGCGGAGTCGCCGAAGCGGCCCGCATGCGGATCTATGCGGACCGGATCGCCCGGGCCGACGCCGGCCTCATCCGATACGTTCAGCAAGAGCGGAAGGCCCGCGCGCGCCTGCTGGAAGTCATCCGATCTGAAACGCGGGCCCTGGCCGCCGGGAAAAGGGAGGTCGAGAAGGAAGAGAAGCGGCTGCGGGCGGCCCGGGGAAAAAAGGCCCGGCTCCTGGCGTCGATCCGCAAGCGCCGGGACCGCCAGCGTCAGGCGTATTCGGAAGTCCGCCGCGCGGCGCGGCGCCTTCAGGGTCTGCTGAAGAGCTGGGCGGCCAAGGCGAAGCAGAGAAGCCAATGGTCCTTCGAGGATCGAAAAGGTCTGTTGCCGTGGCCGGTGTCGGGGAAAGTCCTCAGCCGGTTCGATCCGGTTCAGCGGACCGCTTCTTCCTCGCTGACCTCCAAGACGGGAATCACCCTGGCGGCGAAGCGAGGCGAGGCCGTCCGGGCGGTGGGCGGGGGAAAGGTCATGTACGCCGACCGGCTACGGGGGTACGGCAACCTGCTGGTGCTGGCCCACGGAAAAAGTCTCTATACGGTGTACGCCCACGGGACGCTCGCGACCGTCCGGGTGGGTGATCGAGTCGAAGAAGGGCAGGCGATCGCCCGGGTGGGCGAGGGGGGGCCGCTGGGCCGGCCCGCCATTTATTTCGAAGTCCGGCATCTGGGCAAGCCGCAGGATCCCTTGCGGTGGCTCAGGGTCCGAACGCCGTAACGCGAAAGGAAAAGTTATGAGCAGGATGAGGGCACGAAGAGGGGCCGCATGTCTGCAAATCGCAATCCTGTCTATGTTCCTGATCGGCGGTCTGTTCGCGGGCGCTCCGGAGACGGCCGGCGCCCAGAAAAAGCCTGACAAGAAGATGCCGTCTTCCGTATACGAGGAACTCAGGACCTTCACCGAGGTGCTCTCGTACCTGAAAAAGAATTACGTGGAGAACGTGGAGGACCACAAGCTCGTTTATGGCGCCGTCCGGGGGATGCTCCGGACGCTCGACCCCCACACCACCTTTCTGCCCCCGGAAGTCTTCCGGGAGTCCCAGGTCGAGACCCGTGGAAAGTTCGGGGGGCTGGGAATCGAGATCACCATACGGCAAGGCGTCCTGACGGTGATCTCGCCCATCGACGGGACCCCGGCCCAGCGCGCGGGCCTGAAGTCGGGAGACCGGATCCTCAAAGTGGACGGTGAAGCCACGAAGGACATGACGCTGTTCGACGCGGTCAAGAAACTGCGCGGCAAACCCAATTCCAAGGTCACCCTCAGCATCATCAGGGCGGGCTGGGCAACCCCCCGGGATTTCACCCTGACCCGGGAGGTCATCCGGATTAAGACCGTCAGCCACCGGAAGCTAGGAGAGGGGTTGGGCTACCTACAGGTCCGCCAGTTCACCCAGGAAACCGGCCAGGATGTCAAGAAAGGACTCGATTCCCTCGGCGGCGCGTCCCTGAAGGGCCTCGTCCTGGACCTGAGAAACAACCCCGGCGGCCTGCTCTCGGCGGCGGTGGCCGTGACGGACCATTTCGTGAGCGAGGGGGCCCTTCTGGTCTACACCAAGGGACGGGACCCGAGCCAGAACATGCGGTTCCATTCCCGGGGAGAGAACGCCCCCCTGAAGTTTCCGATGGTGATCCTCGTCAACGGGGGAAGCGCCAGCGCGTCCGAGATTGTGGCCGGGGCCTTGCAGGACATGGGGCGCGCCGTGATCGCCGGAACCTCGACCTTCGGGAAGGGCTCGGTGCAGACGATAATCCCCCTCAGCGACGGCTCCGGGCTGAGGATGACGACCGGACGCTACTACACCCCCAACGGCCGGCAGATCCAAGGGCGGGGAATCATGCCCGACATCGTCGTGGAGGTCTCGCGCGCGCCGACGACCAAGAAGCGGCGGAGGCTGAAGGAAAGTGATCTCAAAGGCACGCTCAAAGGCGAGGACGACCCGGAGAGCACGCCGGGTATCGCCAGCCCCCGCAACGGTCCCAGGAATCCGCTGAAAAAAACGGGCGACTCGCAACTGGACCGCGCGGTCGAGCTGCTGAGGAGCTGGGACATTTTCCGCCGGGCGCTGAACAAGGGGGCCGAGACGGGTTGATCGGCTTCCGCCGCATGAACAGAGACCCCGGCGGGGTTCGAACAGCCGCCGGGGCGGCCGCGGATGGTCCTCGCTTCCCGATGACCGGATGAAGACGATGCGGGTGCTGGGCATCGAAACCTCTTGCGACGAGACGGCGGCGGCGGTCGTCGAAGGGGGCCGGACCGTGCGTTCCACGGTCGTGGCCTCCCAGGCGGATCTGCACGCCCCGTACGGGGGGGTCGTCCCCGAGCTGGCCGCCCGGCGGCACGTCGAGCGCATTCACCCCGTCGTGGAGGAGGCGGTTTCCCGGGCGGGGGGATGGGAGGCCGTGGACGGAGTGGCCGTCACCCGCGGTCCGGGGTTGCTGGTGGCCCTTCTGGTGGGTTTGCAGGCCGCCAAAGGGATCGCCCTGGCGAGAAGCCTTCCCCTGGCGGGGGTCCACCATCTGGCGGGCCACGTGGCCTCGGTGTTCATCGAGGGGGCCACGCGCGAGCCGGACGGCCTGGGAGGTCCGGCCCCGCCCCGATTCCCCTTCGTGGCCCTGGTCGTGTCGGGCGGCCACACCCATTTGTACCGGGTCGATGAATCCGAGAAATTCAGGCTGCTCGGGGCGACGCGCGACGACGCCGCCGGGGAGGCATACGACAAGGTCGGCAAGATCCTGGGTCTCGGATATCCGGGGGGGCCGGCGGTGGACAAGCTGGCCCGGGCGCACGGCCCCATCGACGACACCGGGGACGGGACGCCGCGATTCCCGCGCCCGATGCTGAACGACCCCTCTTTCGACTTCAGCTTCAGCGGCCTGAAAACGGCCGTTTTGTATGACCTGAAACGCCGGGGTTTGTACGATGACGATCCGGACCTCAGCCCCCGGGAGCGCGCCCGGGAGATCCCGCCGGAGTTGTTGGGGCGAATCTGCCGGGCGTTCCAGGACGCCGCCGTCGAGGTGCTGGTGGAGAAGACCTTTCGCGCCGCCGGGCGCGAGGGGGTGGATGACGTCGCCGTCGTCGGCGGCGTGGCCGCCAACGGGGGCCTGCGGGAGGCGCTGGTCCGGCGCGGACGGGAAGAGGGCGTCCGGGTCCACATCCCCGCCTCGGCGTATTGCACGGACAACGCGGCGATGATCGCCGCCGCCGGCCACGCCGCGCTCCGGGCGGGGGGGCCGCCGCTGGAAGAGGCCCTCGCCATGGAGGCGCAGGCCGGCTGGGAGCTCGCCTCGTGAACGCGCCGGTCCGGATCGGAGACGTCGCCCTGACCTCCCGGGTGGTCCAGGCCCCTCTGTCGGGGTACTCGCATTTGCCTTATCGCGTGCTGTCGCGGGAGCGGGGGGCGGGACTCGTGTGCGCCGAGATGGTCAGCAGCCGCGCGCTGGTCCGCGGGAATGAGAAGACCCGCGCCCAGCTTCGGACGGACCCCGCCGAGGGCGCGGTGTCGATGCAGCTCTTCGGAAACGACCCGGGCGAGATGGCCGAGGCCGCCCGGATCACCGCCGAGCTGGGCGCCCGCGTGGTGGACGTGAACATGGGTTGCCCGGTCAAGAAGATCGTCAAGGCCGAGGCCGGCTCCGCGTTGCTGCGATTTCCCGACCGCGCGGCCGGAATTGTCTTGGCCATGGTCCGCGCCGTCGACCGCCCGGTGACTGTCAAGATCCGCTCGGGCTGGGACAACGTGGACGTGGACGCGGTGATCGGCTTCGCCCGGAAGCTGGAAGACGCCGGCGCCGGCGCCATCGCGATCCACGGGCGGACCCGGGCCCAGGCTTTCAACGGCCGGGCGGACTGGGGCGTCATCGGCGCCGTCAAGAAGGCCGTGGGGGTGCCGGTCATCGGAAACGGAGACGTGAACACCCCCGAGGACGCCCGGCGGATCGTGGAGGAAACGGGGTGCGACGCAGTGATGGTCGGGCGCGGGGCGATCGGCAGGCCCTGGGTCTTCGCGCAGATGAACGCCGCCATCGCGGGCGAAGAACTCCCGCCGGACCCGCCGGTCTCCGAGCGTCTCGCCTGCGCCCTCCGGCACACCCGCGCGCTTGCCGGGCAAATGATTCCCCGCCGCGCCCTGGTCCACGCCAGGAAGCACGTGGTCCATTACGCCTCCGATTTTCCCGGCGCGCGTTTTCTGCGTCAGGAGATCAACGGGGCCGACGACGTGGACACCCTCATCTCGGTCCTGGAGCGGGTTTTGGAGGGGGCCTGGGCCGCGCCGCGGTCGGAAGAATCCGCCGCCGTTCCCGAAGTGTCCGGGCCGTTCGGTTGACCGGACGGACAACCTTGATCATGACATCTATGGTGCGCCGCAGGGGTGAATGCGGTATTTGCGGATTCGCCGTTCCGGATTGTCGGGGACCGGCCGGAGGGGGATTGGGTCAGGCGTTCGATGAAAGCACCTGCCGGCGAAACCGACCCATCTTTATCCACAGATCACACAGATTAAGCCGGGAAAGGATTCAGGCATCGATTTCAGTGATGCACACGACCTCTTTGGCCAATAAAGGATCTTGTGCCGCCGACTTCTCTCAACCGGTGGACTCCGGCGGGAGGATCTTTTCCAATTCTGCGATGAGCGGCGGAAAATCATCGGTCACCGTGTCCCAAAGAACGTCCAAGTCCACGCGATCATAGCCATGAACAATGCGATTCCTCATCCCGACGACATCCACCCAAGGAATCTGCGGGTCATTTCTCCGCACCTTTTGAGAAACCCGTGACGCGGCTTCTCCAACGATCTCCACCAGACGCACCAGCGCAAGCTCCAATACACGCGTCCTTTTGACATCCTCACGTGTTTTGCCCTGGACCAACTCCGCAGCCTCCCGGGCGTGAGCGAGCATGTGCCGTAGGCGAACGCTGTCCTCATGGTGCGACATACTGCTCCTCGGTCTCTCTTAGCACTTTCTCGTAAAAGTGGGGACTCAAGAAGCCTGCGGTGTTCAGGTCCACCTTTCGCCCCAGGAGGTCGGAAAGCTCCCGCTCGATGCGGGACAAGCGAATCAGTCCGACGGGGCGCCCCGGCTCGAACTCGACGAGCACATCCACGTCACTGTCCGGACGGAAGTCCTCCCGAAGGACAGAGCCAAAGAGCGCCAGTCTGCAGATGTGGTGTTTCCGGCAGAACTCCGCGATTTTCTCTTTCGGGATGTCAATCCCAGCGGAAGTCATCGAGCTGCTCCAATCTCGTATCGGATGGCCACGCACAAATATTTATCCGCAAGTTACACGGATGGTAAAACGTCCGAAGCTCAAACGACCCAGTGAATGAGCTCCAAGGAATCATCAAGCGTCAGTGGAGGGAGGCGGGGGGACAAGCCGCTCAAGCTGAGTGATCAATTCCGGGATGTGAACGCCGGCAACCTTCCAGATCAACTCGTGGTTGATCTCCCCATAATCATGCGCCAGGACGTGCCGCTGGGCGATAACCC
>JASLXW010000120.1 GCA_030740135.1 Nitrospinota bacterium | reverse complement strand
TTCACGCCCTCCGGAAGCGCGGGTTGCGCCGGAGCGAAGCATGGCCGTTGACCCCATCCGAATGGAGGTGTTCCGCCAGCGCATCATCGGCATCGCCGAAGAGATGGGGATGAAGATGAAGCGGGCGGCCTTTTCCACCATTATCAAGGAGCGAGACGACCGCTCCTGCGCCTTTTTCACGCCCGACCTGGACATGGTCGCTCAGGCCGATCACCTGCCGTCCCACCTCGGACTCCTGGTTCACGCCGTGAGGAACGCGATCTTGCGGATCGGGCCGGAGAACCTCCGCCCCGGGGACGTCACAATCCACAACGACCCCTTCATCGGCGGTTCCCACCTGCCCGACATCACCACGATCATGCCCGTATTCGTCGACGGGGAGATCCTGGCCTACAACGCCGTTATCGCTCATTGGACGGACGTCGGAGGCCGGGCGCCGGGGAGCCTCGCGGGCGACGCCAAGAGCGTGGTCGAGGAAGGCCTCCGCCTGCCGCCCATCAAAATGGTCGAAGGGGGGGTGGTCCGGGAAGACTTGCTGGAATTGATCCTGTCCAACGTCCGGGTTCCCGACGACATCCGGGGGGACCTCCGGGCGCAGCTCGCGGCGAACCGCGTCGGAGAGCAGCGTTTTCAGGAGTTGGCCGGAAAGTTCGGCAAGGACGAGCTCAAGGAGCTCATGGCCGCCATCATCGACTATTCCTACCGCCGGACGCGGCAGGAGATCGGAAAGCTCCCCGACGGGACCTACGCCTTCGAGGACGCCCTGGATGACGACGGGAACAACGACGATCCCCTCCCCATCAAGGTCCGGGTCGACATTGACGGCGAAAACATGAAGGTGGATTTCACCGGGACGGCCGCACAGCGCGTCGGTCCGGTCAACGGCGTCCTCTCGGTTACGCATTCGGCCACGTATTTCACGCTGAAGTGTCTCATCGACCCGAACATCCCCACCAACTCCGGTGTGTTCCGGTCTGTCGAGATCATTGCGCCGCCGGGAACGATTGTGAACGCCCAGCCCCCCGCGGCCGTCGGGGGCGGGAGCCTCGAGACCTCCCAGCGGATCGTCGATACGCTGATCGGCTGCTTTTCCCAGTTCGTCCCGGACCGGATGAGCGCCGCCGGCAGCGGCACCTTCAACTGCGTGACCTTCGGGGGTTTCGATCCCGTTCGGGACCGCCCGTTCGTCATCCTCGAGCAGAACTCCGGCGGCGGCGGGGGACGCAAGGGCGGCGACGGTTTGAAGGCGGCTCGAAACAACATCTCCAACACCCCCAACAACCCCATCGAAGTGGTCGAGGCCGAGTTTCCGCTGCGGGTCGAGTGCTATGAGCTTCTGCCCGACTCGGGCGGGGCGGGCCGGTGGATGGGCGGCCTGGGGGCGCGCAAGGTCTACCGCCTGCTGGCCGACCAGACGATCACCGTCCTGGCCGACCGTATCCGGACGCCCCCCTGGGGGGTGCTCGGCGGCGAGCCGGGGCGAAACGGCCGGTACGCCGTTCAGGGGGAGGAAGGAGAGCGGGAGATCCGATCGAAATCCACCACGCACGCCCGGGCGGGTGAGGCGATGATCATCGAAACCACCGCGGGCGGCGGCTACGGGCCCCCCGAGCAGCGCGATCCCGAGGCCATCGAAGGCGACCTGAGCGCCGGATACGTTACGCCGGAAAAAACCGCCCGACGATATCTGGGATGCGCCGGGGGGGCGAAGGATTGAGCGCCCGCGTCGGGGTGGACGTGGGGGGGACGTTCACCGACATCGTCCTGTTCGACGAGGAAGGCGGGGTCTTTCAAATCCACAAAGTCCTCACGCGGCGCGACGACCTGGCCGGGGGAATCCTCGCGGGCCTGCGGGGGGCGCTGAAGGAGCATGGCCTCGAGGGGCGCCGGGTCGACAGCCTGACCCAGGGGACGACGACCGCCCTCAACGCCATCCTGGAAGGCAAGATCGCCCGAACCGGCCTGTTGACCAACCGGGGTTTCCGGGACCTGCTGGAGATCGGACGCGAGCGGCGTCCGGAGATGTACAACCTCCTCCAGGAAAAGCCGCCCCCCCTCGTTCCCCGGGAGCTTCGCCGGGAGGTCGGCCAGCGGAGCGATTACCGCGGCGAGACCCTCTCGCCCCTTCGCCTCGATGAAGTGGACGGGATTGTCGCCGACTTCCTTTCCCGCGGGGTGCGGGCGGCGGCCGTGGTGCTCCTGCATTCCTACGCCTCGCCCGAGGCCGAAGCGGAGATCAAGGCCCGCATCGGGGAGATCGCCCCCGGCCTGAGCGTCTCCACGTCCCATGAAGTCCTCTCCGAATACAGAGAGTATGAGCGCCTCTGCCTGACGATTCTCAACGCTTCATTGATGCCGGTCATGGACCGCTACCTGGAGGGCTTCTCCAGCGGCCTGGGGGATGTCCTTCGGCCCGACGTGCGGCTCATGATGACGCATTCGGCCGGCGGACTCATGACGTTCGAGACCGCGCGCGGCCGGCCCATCCAGAGCGCCCTGTCGGGACCGGCGGCCGGGGTGAGCGCGGCGGCCGCCGTCGGCGCGGCCGTCGGCCGGCCGACGTTGATCACCATGGACATGGGCGGGACCTCGTGCGACGTGGGCCTGGTGGTGGACGGCGTCCCCGCCAAGGTCCCGGAGAGCCGAATCGCCGGCTACCCCGTCCGGTTGCCGATGGTGGACGTGCACTCCATCGGCGCGGGAGGCGGCTCGCTGGCCTGGATCGACGCCGGGGGGCTGCTGCGGGTGGGACCGGAGAGCGCGGGCGCCGACCCGGGACCCGCCTGCTACGGCCGGGGCGGCGAGCGGCCGACCGTGACCGACGCCAACCTGGCCCTGGGGCGGATCGACGTCGAGGTTCCCATCGGCGAGGGCATGCGCCTGGATGTGGAAGCCGCCCGAAGCGCCATCGATGAGCGGGTCGCCCGCCCTTTGGGGATTTCCGTCCTCCAGGCCGCTCAGGGGATTGTGGAAATCGCCAACGCCGCCATGTCGCGGGCGATTCAGGTCATGTCCGTCGAGCGGGGAATCGACCCCCGGGAGATCCTGCTTGTGGCCTACGGCGGGGCCGGGCCCCTGCACGCGGCCGACATCGCCGCGGAGCTGCGGATCCCCGCCGTCCTCGTCCCCCGCCATCCCGGACTTCTCTCCGCGCTGGGCACGCTCCTGTCCGACCCGGTCCAGGAGATGTCCCAGACCTTCCTGACTCCGACGCTTTCCGCGAACGCGTCCGACATGAACACCGCCCTCGCCCGGATGGAAGGGGAGTGCATGAAGCTCCTGGGTCTCGAGGGTCCCGGGACCGAAGGCAACGCCGGAAGCGCCGACGTGGAGGTCCGCCGCGCCGCGGACGTCCGGTATCGCGGGCAGGCGTTTACGCTGGAGGTCGCGCTCCCGGGCGGGGAATTGGCCCCGGGCGACCTGTCCGACATCAACGAAGGGTTTGTCCGTCAGTACACCGATCTGTACGCCTTCGCGAATCCCGAGCGGGCCATCGAGATTGTCAATCTGCGGGTGATCGTGAGAAGGCGAATCGCCAAGCCCCAATTTCGGGAGCTGCCGTCCCGGCCGGAGGGCGGATCGCTCCCGGTGACCCGGCGCACGGCAACCGTCGGAGGTGAGGAGGTGGAAACCGCCTACGTGCAGCGGGACGACCTGTTCGCCGGAGATGAGGTCCGGGGGCCGGCGGTGGTCTCGGAGCTGGGCGGGACCACGGTAATTCCCCCGGGACAGGTTGCGCGGGTGGACGCGTTGGGCAACCTGATGATCGAGATCTCGTAGCGTCTTTTCCGCTCGCGGACTTCATGACCTTTCGCAAATGGTTATTGACAAGTTTTGGACCTTCGACTACAGTGTCCGGACTTCTGGTCAAGGCAAGCGGATTCGGTTCCGGGGAAATGTCGCGGGTGGAACCGTGGATTGTTATGTCTTCCGGCCCCTCGAATGGGATGTCCCCGCGCAGGGAAGCCGGAGGAACAGAGCAAAGGAGGGCGTTTGATGAAACGGGTCAAAAGACTCATCGTTCTATCATTGAGTTTGGGCCTCGTCCTGGGCGGGGTGTTCGCCGGCGGCGCGGCCACGGCCGAAACCATCAAGATCGGTGTGGTTCAGCCGTTGACGGGTTTTGCTTCCTTCGGGGGGAACACGCTGCTCAACGGCGCCCGCATGGCCGTGGAAGTGATTAACACGAGTGGCGGCATTCACGGGAAGAAGTTGGAACTGGTCCCCGAGGACGGTGGGTGCCTCCCGCCCAAGAGCGTGAACGCCGCCGAGAAGCTCATCGTTCGGGACAAGGTCTCCATCCTTCTGGGGGCTTATTGCTCGTCCTCTTCGGGGGCGGTCAAGCCCGTCACGGCTAGATACCACGTGCCGCAGGTCACCGGCGTCTCCACCTCGGCGAAGCTGACCCGAGAGGCGACCGACTGGTTCTTCCGCGCCCAGGGAACTTCGGCGCTGTACGGGCCGGCCATCACGCCCGTGATGAAGAAGATGGGTTTGAAGCGGGTGGCCTTCCTGGTGATCAACGACGATTGGGGCCGGGGCGTGGCCAGCGAATTTGGGAACGCTTTCAAGGCGCTCGGGGGCAAGGTGGTCGAGACCATGATTTTCGACCGTAAGGAGAAGGACCTGACCCCGTATCTGACGAAGGCCCGTTCGGTGGGGGCGGATTCGATCGTCACAGCCTGCTACACGCCCCACTGCATTGCCATCGCCAAGGGGTCGAAGGAAGTGGGCCTGAAGGCGACATTACTGGGTGAAGGGGCCTGGACGACGGCGCCCTTTTATCGCGGTGCCGGCAAGGCCGGTGATGGGGTGTACGGCTTCGTCGAGTGGGTCCATACCTTGGATAACGCGATGAACCGGGCCTTCGTCAAAAAGTACAAGGGCAGGCACAAAGAGAACCCTACGAAATACAGCTCCGCTGGACATACGCTCGTTAACATAGTCGCCCAGGCCATCAAGCGGGCGGGCAGTGCCGACCGCAAAGCCATCCGAGACGCTCTGGAAAAAACGAACTACGACAGCTTGGTCGGAAACATCCAGTTCACGTCCAACACTGCAAAACCGTTCAGTCATCAGGCTTACGGTTTTGACTACTTCCTGACGAAGAATGTGGCCGGCGAGCCCAAGGTCCTTCGCACCGTCCGCATTCATAAGCCGTAAGTTGCGTCTTCGCAGAATGGTCCTGCCCGCCTTCCTCCCGGAAGGCGGGCAGGACAATTTTTTTGCCTTACCCGGGAAGTGAAGGGATTCGATGGATCTGGCCATCCGCCTCATGGTCCAGGGGCTGATTATCGGTTGCGGTTACGCCCTTATCGCCATTGGGCTGACGATGATCTTCGGCCTGATGGACATCGCCAATTTCGCTCACGGGGAGTTTTTCGTCCTGGGGTTCTATTTTGCCTTCAGCCTGGCGAAGATGTTCACCGTTTTCCAGTCGGTCGTCGCCAATTATTTTCTCGGCTTGGTCATCGGCACGTTGGCGACAATGGCCTTCGGCGTCCTGCTGGATAAGATCGTCTTCAAGCGGCTTCGAGAAGAGCCTTTGCTGACGGCCACCATGGCCACCATTGGCCTATCCATCTTCCTGGCCTATCTCATTCAAGCGATCTGGGGGTTTTGGCCCAGACAGATGCCGACCCCCTTTGGTCTGGACCCGTTCATTTGGGGCCCATTTGCCATGCCGCCTATCCGCCTGTTCATCTTGGTGGTCACGGGACTCTGCATCGCTGTCTTCCACGTCCTGCTTCGGCGCACGCGGTTGGGGAAGGCGGTCCGGGCGACTTTCCAGAACAAGGAGTCGGCGGCGCTGGTGGGGATCGATATCGACCGGGTTTACACCTGGACTTTCGCCGCGGGGGCGGGCATGGCCGCCATCGCGGGCATCTTGTTGGCCACCATTATGCCCATGGACCCCCCTTCTGGCGGCTTTGCGGTCCTGAAGGCCTTCATCGTCGTGATCCTGGGAGGGATGGGGACGTTCACAGGGGCGATCGTGGCGGGTTTGGGGCTCGGTGTGATGGAAACCCTGGGCGGAGGCTTCATCGCCTCTGACTACAAAGACGGATTCGGATTCCTCTTCCTCATCCTGTTTCTCCTTTTCCGGCCGCAGGGGATCTTCGGAGAAAAATGAACGGGCGTCGAATTGCGCAGGGGATTTTTTGGACGGCGTTTTTGCTGGCCGTCCCCTGGATTGTGCCCGACGAGTACGTTCTCCACCTCATTATCTACGCTGGCTTTTTCGTGATGCTCGCCTCGGGGCTGAACCTTTTGGTGGGCTACATGGGTCTGCTCTCCCTGGGCCACTGCGCATTTTGGGGATTGGGGGGGTACACGTCGGCCTTGCTGGCCATCAAGCAGGGCTGGTCATTTTGGCTCGGGCTTCCGGCAGGCGCACTCATGGCGGTCGTATTCGCGTTTCTGTTGGGCTGCCTCATCTTGAAGGTCCGGGGTCACCGGTTCGTCATCGTCACTTTGGCCTTTATGCTCCTCATCCAACTTGTCCATTACAACTGGGTCGGGCTGACTGACGGGCAGAACGGCCTTTCGGGAGTGCCGTCACCGATGCTGGTTATCCCCGGTGTGGGGACGATTGACTTCTTCTCCAAGACGAACTTCTACTATCTGATCCTGTTCTTCTGCGCCGTGACCGTCTACGTGTGCTACCGGGTGGCGAACTCCCGTGTGGGACGCGCCCTCGCGGCGATTCGGCAAAACGAGAACCTGGCCGAGTCGGTGGGGATCAGCGCGTTCCGGTACTCGATGATTGCGTTTGTCCTGGGCGCCTTCTTCGCCGGCCTTAGCGGAAGCCTCTACGCCCACTACATCCGCTACATCAGCCCCGACATCTTCGATTTCATCCACATCGTCGAGATGTTGACGATGGTTCTTATTGGCGGCCGGGCGACCATCCTGGGGCCCGTTGTGGGCGCATTCATCTTTACCATCTTGCCCGAGGCCCTTCGTTTCGTGCCCAATCCCTTCTGGGGTCAGTCCTGGGCGCCGGGGCATCTGGTGCAGAGCAAGGCCCTTCCGGCGGAGCTTCAGCTCATGGTCTTCGGGCTGATCCTGTTGCTGGGCGTTCTTTATATGCCCGAAGGGCTTGTCCCCTGGTTCAGCCGAAAATGGCGAAGGCTCCGGGGCGGATCGCCCGCGGAAGAGGTGAGGTCGGCATGAACGGCGGGAAGTCCATCCTGGAGGTCGAGGGCCTGACCATCCGCTTCGGCGGGCTGGTGGCGGTCAGCGATGTCACTTTCCAGCAGACGGAAGGCGAGATCCTGAGCATCATCGGTCCCAACGGGGCGGGGAAGACCACCATCTTCAATATGATGACCGGTTTCTACAAGCCGACGGCGGGAGACATCCGCTATCGGGGGCAATCCACGCTCGGGCTTCCCACGCATGCCATCTCGGACCTGGGAATCATCCGGACGTTTCAGAAAACGATGGTTTTCCCCAAAGCCACGGTGCGCGACGGTGTTCTGATAGGCCTGCATCAGAGCTCCTCGGTCGGTTGGTGGGAGATCCTGTGGAACTCAGCGCGGAAGATAAAGGAAGACGCCGGACTTCAGGTGGAAGCCGATCGGATCCTGGAATTTACGGGCTTGGCGGACAAGGCACACATGGAGGCCCGGAACCTTCCATATGGCGAGCAGCGGCTGCTCGAGATCGCCGTGGGGCTGGCCCCCCGGCCGGATTTGCTCCTGTTGGACGAACCCGCCTCGGGCATGAACGCGGAAGAGTCCGCTAAGACCCTGGCCCTTATTCGGCGGATTCGCGAAACGGGGATCACCGTCCTTCTGGTCGAGCACAACATGAGAGTCGTGATGGACATCTCCGACCGGATCGTGGTTCTCGACCACGGAGAGAAGATCGCCGAAGGTCGTCCGGAGGAGATCCAGAGCAACGCCGCAGTGATCAAGGCCTACCTCGGGGAAGGTTTCCAGCGTGCTTGAGCTGAAAGACGTTCACAGCTACTACAGCCACATTCACGCTATCAAGGGGATCAGTATGACCGTGCCCGACGCGTCACTGGTGGGCATCATCGGCGCCAATGGGGCCGGGAAGACGACGACCCTGCGCACTATTTCCGGCATCATGAAGCCCCGCTCCGGCGAGGTCTTTCTGGACGGACAACCGATCCACAACCTCGACTCCAGCGAGATCGTCAAGCGGGGCATCGCCCAATGCCCTGAGGAGCGAAAGATCTGGCCCCAAATGGACGTCCTCGAGCACCTGGAGCTCGGGGCGTATCAGCGGAAAGACAAGGGGGCCATACAGGCGGACCTTGAAAGGGTGTACAAGTATTTCCCCCGGCTGGAGGAGCGGAGGAATCAGAAGGCGGGAACCCTTTCGGGGGGCGAGCAGCAAATGCTGGCCATCGCCCGGGCGCTGATGTCCGCTCCGAAGATCATCATGTTCGACGAGCCTTCCCTGGGACTCGCGCCCATTCTCGTGGAGCAAATCGGCGAGATCATCAAAGAGATCCACGCCTCCGGGATGACCGTCCTGTTGGTGGAGCAAAACGCCTTCCTCGCCCTGACCCTCTCCGAGACCTGCTATGTCCTGGAAACGGGGGAGGTGTCCGTGTCCGGCCCTTCGAAAGACCTTCTTCAGAACGAAGACGTCAAGCGGGCCTACCTGGGCGGATGAGCGGCGGAACCGGAGGGGCGGGAGCCTTCCGGCCCGTACTTCTCTTCTTTCCCTCGAAGTGCCTTCAACGCCTCCACGCCAGCCATTTTTGAAAAATCGAATGGACGCGCGGCGTCAGGCGGGTGCGGGTGTAGGCGTCCGCAACCTTTTTGATGACCTCCGCCTGCGTAGGATAGGGGTGGATCGTCCGGGCGATCTTCCCCAGTCCTACGCCCGCCGTCATGGCGAGGGTGAGCTCGGAGATCATTTCCCCCGCGTGCCGGGCGACGAGCGTCGCCCCGAGGATCTTGTCCGTTCCTTTCTTAACGTGAATCTTCAAAAAGCCCTGTTCCTGGCCGTCGAGGACAGCCCGGTCCACGTCCGCAAGCTCCAGGGTGAAGGTCTGCACGGGGATGCCCCGTTTGACGGCGTCATCCTTATACAGCCCTACGTGGGCGATCTCCGGGTCGGTGTAGGTGCACCACGGGATGGTCAGCGCGCTAGCCCTCGCTCGTCCGAGGCGTGCCTATCCGCTTGACACCCACACCCACTACATCTAGGGTGGGCGTCAAGCGGATGGGAGGTGGCTGTGGACGTTCTCGACCGAGATGACCTTCCGTTCCCGGCATCGCTTCCGGGGTTCCAGCGGCTTTTTCCTGACGATGCGGCCTGCGCCGCCTACCTGGAAAAGGCTCGATGGAATGACGGGTTCGCTTGTCCCCATTGCGGCATTGTTGGCGATCCTTTCCGCTTCAAGAACCGACCCGGTGTCCTGCGGTGCCGGTCCTGCCGCAAGAACACCGGCCTGACCGTTGGCACCGTCATGCAGCGCAGCCATACGCCGCTCAGCGTGTGGTTTTGGGCCGCCTATCTGGTGGCCAGCCAGACACCCGGCTTGTCTGCCGTGCAGTTCCAACGCCAGCTTGGGTTGTCACGCTACGAGACGGCGTTCGGCATTCTCCACAAGCTCCGCTCCGCCATGGTGCGCCCCGATCAAGACCGTATCGGCGGCCTCGCCGACCAGCATGTCGAGGTGGATGAGACGTGGGTGG
>JASLXW010000011.1 GCA_030740135.1 Nitrospinota bacterium | reverse complement strand
CGTCTACGCCCTGCGTGGGGAATCCGCCGAAGGGGCGATCCCCAAAATCCGGGAGATCGCAAAGAGATATCCCCACAACTACAAAGTCTGGCCCGGCCCCAACAGCAACACGTTCACGGCTTACGTCATCCGCCGGGTGCCCGAGCTCAAGGCCGAGCTGCCGCCCACCGCCATCGGGAAGGACTTCCTGGTGGACGGCGGGTTCGCGGCGATGTCTCCCAGCGGAGCCGGCTTTCAGTTGTCGCTGAAGGGGCTGCTCGGCCTGACCTTCGGCGTGGATTTCAACCCCCCGGCCCTGAAGTTGCCCGTCCTGGGGCGCGTGGGCATGTCGCAGCGGGGAGAAGCAGCCGGTTCCCCTGGATCCCGTCGCGCGGCGGCGGTCCGCGCCCGAAACAGAGTGATCCGACAATGACCTCCGTACCCGAGCTCCCCGTCGAGGAACGTCTCCTTCAAGTCCTTCGGCGTCTCGATATCGGCCGGGCCCACTTCGCGGCCCGCTCGGCGCTGGACTGGAGCGGTCTCGCGGGCGCGCACCCCGATCGCATCGCCTCCCTGACCCTCATCTGCCCGCCGGGCATCGACCCGGATGCGGTCCGCTCCATCTCCTCAAGACTTCTGGTGATTACGGGCGATCAAGGGGCGCCGATGGAAAACCTGAGGCGCGCCGTGGCGGGTCTGCCGGACGCCGGGCTGAAAACACTGGACGGCTATTTCAGTCCCGCCTGGGCCGACATCTTCACCGACCGGGGGGAGGAGTCGGCCGCCGCGATGGAGACGTTCCTGAAGGGATGGACCCCCGCGGCCGGAGAGGAAGGGACACCCACGCTCTCGGGGGACGATGAGGGAGAGGTTGCCGGAATCTCCTACCGCGTTCGCGGCGCCGGGCCGCCTCTGGTCCTGCTTCCGCTGATGCTCGCCCCTTCTCAGTGGGAGCCCGTTATCTCCCGCCTGAACGAGCGATTTTGCACAATCACGCTGGGCGGCGCGGCCCTGGGCTTCACCGCCCTCCTGGAGGCGCGCGGCCGCTCGGCCGGGTACCTGGGGATCGTCCGAAACCTCCTGGAGGAGGTTCGTCTTCGCGAAGGGGAAACGGTTCTGGACGTGGGATGCGGAACGGGCGTGATTGACCGCTGGCTGGCCCGGAGGACCGGGGGCGCAAACCGGATCGTCGGCGTGGATCTCAATCGCCACCTCCTGCGCGAGGCGGTGGACCTGGCCGGGAAGGAAGAGCTGGGCGAGGTCATTGAGTTCCGCGAAGGCAGCGCGGAGGACCTGGAGTTTCCCGATGGCCGCTTCGACGTGACGCTTTCGCTCACGGTCATGGAGGAGCTCGACGCGGACCGGATGCTCGGCGAACTGGTCCGCGTGACCAAACCGGGGGGGAGGATCGGCGTGATTGTCCGGGCCGTGGACATGCCGTGGTGGGCGAACGTTCCGCTTGATGGGGATTTGAAAGCGAAGGTGCAGGCCCCGCGCGGACCCGTGGAGGAGCGGGGGTGCGCCGACGCGAGCCTTTACCGGCGGTTTCGCGAGGCGGGCTTGCGGGAAGTGAAAAGCCTCCCGCAGTCGGCGTCCTTCGGCGGATCGTACTGGGCCCGGGTGCTGGATGGCCGGATCCTCCCCGCCCTCGACCGGGAGGAAGCGGCCGCGTGGCGGGCCGCCCTCGACCGGGCGGAAGCCAACGGGACCTTTCTCTACGCCGCGCCGCATCACTGCGCGGTCGGGACGAAACCTTGACGATCCCCGCGGCGCAGGCCGAGGTCTACCGCGTCCCCCGGAAAGGCGTCGTTTCGCAACGAGTCGCCGCGATGAAAGAGTGATTCGGCCTCATCGTGGGTGAGAAACGCCGGCTCAGAGTTTGAAGCGACGGAGCCGCAAACTGTTTGAGAGGACCGAGACCGAGCTGAACGCCATCGCCAGAGAGGCAAACATCGGGTTCAGCAGGATGCGCGAAGTTGAAGGCGGGCGTCGGCCGATCAGCGCACCGGCGCTTTTTTCGGACGGGTCCGGACAGCCGACCGGTTCACTCGACCGCGCTTGGATTTTTCGCAAAGAGAAGAGGCGAACCTTCTTTCATCATGTCAACGCGTTGTGAGACGACCACTTCCCCCTAGAAAGCGGAACGACTCGGCCTGGGCGCTGTGTGAGGAACGCAAGTTCGAAAATCGAGGGATGGAATCGCAGGGAGGATCGGTTTGAGCAGATTCCTCGCCGGCCCCTCGCACCGGGTTCGGGGCGGACGTAATCGAACGCCGGCATCGTCATGAGCGGGCGCCCTTTTTCTCGCCCAGGGCGGCGAGGACCTTGTCGGGCGTGATGGGAAGGTCGTAGATGCGGACCCCGATGGCGTCATAAACGGCGTTGGCGATGGCCGCGGCCGTGGGGATCTGGACGAACTCGCCGACGCCCTTGGCGCCGAAAGGCCCCTCCTCCTCCCGGGACTCGACGATGTGGGTCTCCATCTCCGGCATATCCGACACCTGGGGCAGCCGATACTCCAGCAAAGAGGGGTTCAACATCAGACCGCCCTTCGTATCGAACCCTTCCATCAGGGCCTGGCCGATGCCGCCCGAGACGGAACCGTCGACTTGCCCTTCCACCGCTGTGGGGTTGAGGGCGACACCGCAGTCGATGGCGCTCGTCATCCGGACCACCTTCACGCGGCCGGACTCCAAATCCACCTTCACCTCCGCCACCTGCGCGCCGAAGCTGTACGCCAGCGAAGGGTTCCCGACGCCCGTCTCGCGGTTGATGCGGTCGGTGGGGGGGTTGTAGGCCCCCCGGCCCACGATGGGGACGCCCGCCACATGCAGGAAGTTGTGCCGGATGACCTCCTCGACCGTGGCGCTGCGCTCGGGGGCCGATCCGACCCGGACCGTCCCGTTCTCGATGACGATGTCCTCGCGGGCCGCTTCGAGCAGGTCCGCCGCCGCGTCGAGGAGCTGCTCCTTGGCGTCCGCCGCCGCGCGCTTCACGGCGTTGCCGGCGATGAAGGTGACGCGGCTCGCGTAGGAGCCCAGGTCCATCGGGGTGACCTCGGTGTCGGCGGTCGTCATCTCGATCCGGTGATAGGGAATGCCGAGCTCCTCGGCGGCGATCATGGCGAGGACCGAGTCCGAGCCCTGCCCCACGTCCGAGGCGCCCGTCAGGACATTGGCCGTCCCATCGTCGTTGAGCTTCACCGTCGCGGCCGAAGAGTCGTGCGGCAGCAGCGACTTGAATCCGCAGGTGTGGTGACCGCAGGCGAGGCCGATCCCGTGGCCGAAGGGCAGCTTGCCCCACTGGCGCTGGAAGTCCGTCGCCTCGCTCGCCTTTTCCAGGCACTCCCGCAACCCGCACGAGGTGATGATGGCCTTGTTGGGCGTGACGTCGCCTTCCTCCCGGACGTTGATGCGCCGGAGCTCGACCGGGTCCATCCCGATTTCCGTCGCGATGATGTCCATCTGGCTGTCGTCGGCGAAGCGCATCTGCGGGCTCCCGAATCCCCGGAAGGCGCTGCCCGGCGGGTTGTTGGTATAGACCAGGTAGCCGTCGAAGTGGATGTTCGGCGTGCGGTAGAGGACAGTGATGTAGTTGGGACAGGACGCCAGGATGTCCGGGCCTCTTCCGTTGTAGGCGCCGTTCTCCATGATCATCGTGCAGTCTTTCGCGACCAACCGGCCGTCGTTCGTCACCCCGGTCTTGAGGGTGATCTTCGTGGGGTGGCGCTGGCGCGTGGTCGAGAACACCTCCTCGCGCGTATAGGTCACCTTGACCGGACGGCCGGTCTTCATGGCCAGGAACGCGGAGCAGAAATCGTTGGCCATCATCTCGCGCTTGCCACCGAACGCCCCGCCCACCTTGGGCTTGATGACCCGGACGCGCGTCAAGGGCATCTGGAGCGTCTTCGCCATGTTGCTCCGGATCAGGAAGGGCGCCTGGCACGAGGACCAGACCGTGATTTTCCCGACCGGGTCGTACTCGGCCACTGTGGCGTGGGGCTCGATGGCGGCGTGGTTGACGAGCTGGGTCTCGAAGGAGTGCTCGAAAACGTGATCCGCCTCGGCGAATCCCTTCTCCACGTCCCCGTACGTCAGGTGGGTCCGGAGCGAGATGTTCCGGGCGGCGTCGTAGATGTCGTCGTTGGGCTCGTGGATGACAGGCGCGCCCTCCCGCATGGCCTTGACGGGATCCTGAACGGCGGGGAGGACCTCGTACTCGACGTCGATGTGCGCCAGGGCGGCCTCGGCGGTCTCCTCGTCCACGGCGGCCACGGCCGCCACCTCGTCCCCGATGAAGCGGACCTTATCGATGGCCAGACCGTACTCGTCGGGGATGGTCCCGTACTTGATGCCCGGGGTGTCCCGGCCGAAGACCACGGCGCGGACGCCGGAGAGCGCAAGCGCCCGGTCCGCGTTGACGCGCACGATGCGGGCGTGGGCGTGGGGGCTTCGGAGGACCTTCCCGTACAACATGCCGGGGAGGTAGAAATCGTCCGCGTATTTCGCGGCTCCGGTGACCTTCTGGAGGCCGTCGTTGCTCGGAAGCCGCTTTCGGATCGCCGTCGTCATCAATATGCTCTCCAAACCGAGAGGAATGGCTGAAAGACGCGCGCTTTGGCGGAGATCGAGCGGCGAGACGCCCGATCCTCCGCGGAGGCGCTTTCAGGGGGCGGCGATCGACCCGTGGGGGTCACAAATCGGCCAACACCCCCCTTATCTCCGAAAAGATTCTAGCCCACGTCGTCTCGGGTGCGCAACGCACGCCGTCACTCCAAGCCCGAATCCCTCACCATTCCCAGCAGCCGCCCGCCGGCGTCATGAAGCGTCTCGTCCTTCTTGGAGAATGTGAACCGGATAAAATCCTTCCCCCCCCCCATTCCCGGCGAGTGATAGAAGCTGCTCCCGGGAACCGTCGCCACGCCGTGCTCCCGGACGAGGCGCATGGCGAAGTCCACGTCGTCCGAGGCCCCGAAACCGGAAACGTCCGCCATGATGTAATAGGCCCCTTGTGGCTCGATGAACGGGATTTCCACGCGCTGAAGGTAACCCTGCAACAACTCCCGCTTGGCCTGGTACATCGCCGCGAGGTCCGCGTAATACGCGTCCGGCAGGGAAAGAGCCGCCGCCGCGGCTTCCTGGAGGGGCGCGGCCGCGCCGACGGTCAGGAAGTCGTGGACCTTCCGGACGCCGGCCGTCACTTCCTTGGGGGCGAGGACGTACCCCACCCTCCAGCCGGTCACGCTGTACGTCTTGGAAAGGCTGTTGATCGTGATGGTCCGCTCCCGCATCCCATCCAGCGAGGCCAGGCTGACGTGCGTCCGGCCGTCGAACACGATGTGCTCATAGACCTCGTCGGTGACGGCGAAGACGTCGAACTCGACGCAGATGTCCCGAATGCTCTCCAGCTCGGCCCGGGTGAAGACGTGTCCCGTGGGGTTGTGGGGGGTGTTGAGGATGACGGCCTTCGTCGCCGGGCCGACGGCGCCGCGGAGATCCTCGGGGTCGAACGTGAAATCGGGCGGCCTGAGGGGGACAAACCGGGGGACCGCGCCGCTCAGGTGGGTGTCGGGGCCGTAGTTCTCGTAAAATGGCTCGAAGATCACCACCTCTTCGCCCGGGTTGATGATCGCCATGAGGGTGGCGATCATCCCCTCGGTGGCCCCGCAGACGACGGTGATCTCCGTCTCGGGGTCGGGCTCGAACCCGTTGAAACGGGCGGTCTTGCGGGCGATCGCGTTGCGGATGTTGGGGTTTCCCCACGTGATGGCGTACTGGTTCCAGCCGTCGGTGATGGCCCGGCGGGCCGCCTCCTTGACCTCCTCCGGCCCGTCGAAATCGGGAAACCCCTGCGCCAGGTTGACCCCGCCGTATCGCATGCACTCCCGGGTCATGCCCCGGATGACGGACTCGGTGAACCGCTCGACCCTTTGAGAGAGCATCGAGTTTCTCCTACAACATCGGGACGGCAACCGGATTTCCGATACGCCGTCTGATCGGATTTACGGAGGGTCGTCTTCGAAGACCGGATGGGAGGGGGGTGGATCGCCCGGCCGGCCCACGCACGTTTCGTAGACGGACGGATCGAAATCCGGCGTGGACACGCGCCGATACCGGTCGAGCTCCCCCGGGGGGACGGTCGCGTCCAGGACCATCTTGGTCCGGACGCCCCGCGAGACGGGAACGTACTCGTGCCCCCGCGCGCCCGGGAAGAGGATCAGGTCGTTCTCGGCGTTGAACCGGGTGGCCACCGCCCACTCCACCTCCTCGGGGTTGTGCGGGTCGATGTCTTCGTCCACCAGGGTGATGAGGTCGATGTCCTTGAGCGCGGCCACGGCGGCGAATACGGCGTTCCGCTGAAAGCCTTCGTCCGCCGGACGCTCCTTCTTGACCTGGATAACCAGGTGGAAGCGGCAAAGCCCCCCCGTGGTGAGACACACGTCCTGGACGATGGGCACGGCCGCCTTGGCCATGCTGAGGATGCCGGGCTCCATCAGGGGTTTGCGGATCACGCGGACTTCGCTCCCGCTGATGTCATAATAAATGGGCCGCTCCCGGTGGGTCACCGCGCGGATCTCGAAAACCGGCGAGGGGCCCTGGGCGGCGTAAAGTCCGACGAATTCCAGAAAGGGGCCTTCCGGAACCCGTTCCCGCGGGAGCATGACGCCCTCCAAGACGATCTCCGATTCGGCGGGGACCTCGAGGTCCACCGTCAGACACTTGACCAACTCGAGCGCCCTCCCCTTCAGGCCGGACGCCCACGCCAGCTCGTCCCGGTCCAGGGAAATGTGCGCCCCCATGCTGGCCGCCGCGAAGAACAGCGACAGGTCCGGACCGAGGACCACAGCGATCTCAAGCTCCCGGTCCTCCTCTTCGGCCCGTTCATACAGGGTGCGCAGGTGCCGGCCCAGGTCCAGTTGGACGGCCGTCCGGTTCCCACCCAGGAGTTGGAGGCGGTGGAAAGAGGCGTTCCGGACACCGGCGCCGTCTTTGGCGATAACGATCCCCCCGGTGACGAAGCGGCCGGAATCCTCCGGCATGTGGAAGGGAATCGGGAACATCGCCCCCAGGTCGATCCCGTCCATCACGACCACTTCCTGGCACCTTCCCTTTTCCACTTCGACGGGAAGGATGGGGTGATCGATCGCCCGCCGCACGGCGGCGCGAAGTCCGTGGAGGTCCACCCCCAGGGCGACCAGGGCGTTCTCCTGACTCGCGAGAAGGTTGCAGCAAACCGGGACCTCCCACCCTTCAACCCGCTCGAAGAAGATGGCCAGGTTTCCGTCGCGATTCTTAACGAAGGCCGGAAGATCCAGGTGGGGATCAATGGGGCTCCGGACGCGCATCACCCGGTCGGCTTCTTGCAAACGCCGGATGACGGACCGAAAGGCAGTGTCCAGTTCACCGAGCCCGCTCACAGATTCCCTCCAATCACGAAACGCAGGAAGCGAAACCCCTCTTCCCCGCAATCGGTGAAACGGCAGGTCTCGCCCGGATCGGCGTAGACGCCGTGTCCCGTGCGGACCGGCCGGCGCTCGTCCCCCAACCGGACCTCCGCCCGGCCGGCCAGGACGTAAAAGAACTGGCGCTGTTCATCCGATTGGAAAGGCGGGGACGAAGCGCCGCCCTCGAGATCATGGGCCTCTCCCCCGACGTGTTTCGCCCCGACCGATTCAGGGGAAATGATCTTCCGCATCGCGGCGCCCCCGGCGGCTCCATCGACCGGGAGGACCGGAAGGTCTTCGATCCGAATCACGTGAACCATCCGCCCCGCTCCTTTCAGGTCTGCTTCCAGAGACGCCCGTCCGCATGAAACCAGCGCAGGTCCGTGTCTCCCCCCTCGAGGATCACGGTCTTGAAGCGGTTCGGAACCTGAAATTCCAGGAACTTTAGGGGGCTCCCCTCCGACTTCATCTGATGCCTGTCCCCCTCGTGGATGAAGATGAGGGTCCCCGGACCGACCGGGATCTCGCCCTCTTCCGTCACGACAACCCCGCTTCCCTCCAGGATCAACTGAAAGTGTTCACACCCCTCATGATAATGGTAGGGAGAGGAGGTCCCGGGCTGATAGGTCAGCTTGCCCGCCAGGAATTCGTCCGTCCCGGCCAGCGCCGGGCTGACAAAAAACACCCGCTCCCGCCCGGGACGCTCAGACACCAACCGCTCCAATTCCGATTCGTGGGCGATGTACCCCAACGGCGATCCCCGTGGAAATGAGTGAGCCGCTTCTCTCCCCCGGGAAAGGGTGGAGAATAGACATTCAACTCCGCTAGTCTAGTCCTCCCCCCGATCCGAAGGCAATCGTCGGAATGGATGCGGCGTCCGGAATTCGGGAACGTGTCCTACACCAAACCCCCGCGTTCACTTCAGGCCTTAAGAGATGGGGCCGGTGAACCGATAAAGATAAAAATGGTGCGCCCAAGCACAAAAAGGCTGACGGATGCCGAGATGTACGAGCTGATCGGGCACGAGGACGATTCCGTGGGGATAGCCTTGGAAAACCCGACGGATCAACCCGAACCGAATCTCGACCTCGGCAAGCTCCGGCCGATTCAAATGAGTCTGGTCGCCGCGTTTCCGCTCCTTCCATTTCCAATTTACATCCATTCGGATTCCGAAAAGGGTTATTCCCTCCTGGTTTCCAAAGGCAGCCGGCTCAGCGAGAACCTTCAGAAAAAAATTAAACGGCAATCCAAAGGGTCGATCTACGTCCAGGCGAAGGACTATGCCCTGTACGCCGCTGAAACCGAGCAGACGATCAACCGCCTGCTGTCCGATCCCAAAAAAGACGCCCGGGAGAAGGTGCCCTTATTTTTCTCTTTCGCGACAGAGCGCCTGGACGACGTGTTCCGGCGGATTTCCGAAGAAGGCGGCGAGAACGCGATGCTCGTTCTTCCTATCGCCGAGCAGGCGCTCGATTTGATTCAGCAGGATTGGAAGGCGGCTTTTTCTCTTCTCCGGCTGGCCCAGACGGACCCTCGAGCGTACGCCCACGCCCTCAACGTTTGTCTATTCGGCCTGAGCTACATTCACAATTTCCTTCCGGGGTATTCGGAATGCGACCTCAAGGAGATTGCCTTGGGATTTCTCAGCCACGACATCGGAGAGCTTGTGGTCTCGAAGGACTTATTGAACCAACGCTCCACGCTGAACCCCCTGGAGCGCAAGATCATCCAACAAATTCCGTTGCATGGCGTGAATGTTCTCAAAGAGGCGGGATGCGACTATCCACTTGCGGTTGACATCGTTCTGAACCATCACGAGCGGGTCGACGGCCAAGGCTATCCTCGCGGCTTATTTCAACATCGAATCCCCCTCATCGCCCAGGTCTGCGCCATCTGCGGGAGCTTCGACACCATGACAACCCCGCAGCCTTATCGCCACGGGACCACACCGCCTTCGAGGCCCTCAATCACATGTCGAGAGACAGGCCCGGCCAGTTCGACCTTCACGTTCTCGGCAATTTCATCCGAATGATGGGCGGCAATCAACAACCCGAAACGAACGGGACGCCGACAAACGGATCGCGCGTCTCGGCCGTCATAGTCGCATCCCGATAATCCCTACGGGGTCGTCCGTCGCCGGCATCGCGCGCGCTCACGATTCGCCCTCGCTCCTCACGAAGAAGGGTTGTGAGGAGTCCCGGTGAAATCCTTGTGTGGAATCTGCGGCTCAAAAAGGGGGTCGGACACCGGCGCGCTCAATCCCGAAAGGTCGAACCCGATTCCCCCTTGTCGGTCTCCCGAACGACATGGGTGAAGCGCGAGATCTTCTGGAAAAGGTGCGTGAAATCGTTGGCGCGTTCCAGATGCGCGTTGTAGCGGGACGGGTCCGAAGGGTCCCACCTCGATACGAAAGCGGGGCCGGGAGGCCCCGACCAGCCCGCCTTCGGAACCCGCTCTCCCCACTGGCCCTTGAACCCGAACCAGGGTTGATTCTCAAGAATCTCTATCGCTGACCGGGGATAGCCCACGTATTCCAGATCCTCGGAGCGGACGCCCGAAAAGACCAGAAAGCGCTCCACCATCCTCCGTGGCACGGACCACCCGGGCGCCAGACAAAATCGGCCGACAACGCGCTCGTCGGCGGCGGCGATGACGTTGTCCCCGCCGAGCTTGAAGCCCCCAATTCGGATCTTCGGCACACGCCCCTCGAAGAGGGCGAAACCGGGCGTGGGGTAAGCGCCGTGGCCCCCTTTCACGATGAAGGACATGGGATGGGTCTTGAGCCGATAGACGGCCAGCGGGTCCGTTCGCTTGGCGTAAGCGTCGATCTGTGATGAGGTGTTCGGCCAAAGGACCAGCCACTTCTGGAAATCAGGCAGCTTTTTCGGATAACCCATGAGCCAGTCTTCGTAGTGGAAAGATTGGGTCACGTAGGTGTCGCCCCCATCCCGCCGGATGAGCACCTGGACCGTCGCGTCCCAGTCCCCCTCGTGTTGGTTCCAGAAGTCGTTGTAAAGGAAGAAAAAGAAATACTGAACGATATCGTAGAGGCCCGCGCGGACGAAGCGGTTGTCCACCTCGACGCCCTCGACCACGCGGGCATAGATCCTGGGGACGTAGGGCGGAGGCGGGACCTTGGAGCGGACGCCCCCCTTGGGATAGCGGGCGGCCAGAATCTTCCGGGCGGCTTCCCTGACGCTTTCGGGTCCCTGTCCCCGGATGTCGAAGGCGCGTCGCACGTGGGGCTCGACGGTGAAATTCCTCATCCCCAGGGATTCCAGGTCGAGCGAGCTGCCGAAGACGTTCTCGCCGCGGTGGGCCGGGTCCCGGAGAAGGGCGTTCAACTCGCCCAGGTTCTTCAGCATCCTGAAAGGGCTGCCGTTCAGCCTGCGCCAAATGACGTTCGATCGGTGAAAGAGGGTCTCCACGCCGACGGGGAGGAAGTAATCGCTTTCGTGAAACCAGAGGATTGGGGCGTGTCTTTGAACAAGGGCCCGCTTGGCCGCGGGGGTGAGGGCCTTCTTGACTTGCAGGGGAACAGGGGCGCATCCGCCGAACAGGCCGGCCGAGGCCGCGCCCCCGGCAACGGACTTCAGGAAGGTCCGGCGGGTGACTCTGCGCGGCCGTTGAGATTGAGCGCCGTAGGGCTTCATTGTGGGCGTCTCCAAAAGGTCCGGGAAAATGGGACCCGCTTTCAGGTTGAGGGCCGGCCCCGATTCGCGATGGCTTCGAGGACTTCATCCGTCGAATCGGAACCCCAGTAAGTCTTCCCGTCCATGACGTACGTGGAGATGCCCGTCACGCCCCGCTCTTCTCCCCGCCGCCTGAGCTCATCCAGCTCCCCTTCGTAGGTCTCGACGTCGAGGGCTTCACGCAGGGCCGCCGCGTCCAAGCCGACCCGCTCGCCGATCGACATGCAGGATCCCGGGATCGCCGATGTCCAGGTCTTGCTGATACCGGGCCTCGTAAACGGCGTCACGAAACTCCTCCATCCGGCCGTGATCCCGGGCGAAAAGCGTCGCCTGATGGGCCAGGCGGGTCCGGCACTTCTTCCAGGGGAAGATCAGGTCCACGCCGTATCTTGCGCCCACGGCCTTGTGCTTGGCGAGGATCTCTCGCGCCTCTTCCGGCGTCCGATCCAGGAACGAAACGCCCTCCGGACGCCCCTCCCAGGGAACCCACCGGACTTTGACTCCGGTTTCCTTCTCGACCTGCGCCATCCCCCGGACGGCGATGCAACAATACGGTCAGGTGTAGTCGGAATATTCCAGGATTTCTTCTCGTCCGTCGGCCATTGAGTTCCTCTCCCGAAAGTCCACCCACCGGATTTGAAAAGGATTGAGCCGACGATCAATCCTAGACAACTCCCTGCACGATCGCAATGGACGATGTTCTTTGCCGGCTCGCATCTATTTCCTTCGGGTAAGGGGTGAGGTCCGTCCTCGAGTTTTCCTTTCCTTTATCCGTGGGGCGCGCGTTCCTTGAATTCGACAACCGTACGCCCTCAAAAGTTCTCTCAACCGCTCGGATGACCCGGAGGACGGGGCCGCCCCGCGTGAAGACACGGGGGGGCTCCGCTCTGGAGCCCCCCCGCGCCGGACCGGGGTTCTTTTCAGGTTGCCGCGCGCGCGGACGCCGAACCGAAGCCCGGAGCCCTACGGGTTACTTCGCGCTTTTGGGAACGAGCTTTCCGGGGAGAAACCGGTTCGTATAGACGTCCCGGATGTTCACCGCCGAAGACCCCATTTTCCCCTTCATGTATTTCGTGACGATCTCCTGGGTGAATCTCATCTTCTTCTCTTCCATGTAACCCAGGCCGGTCTTGAGGCTCTGCGGGGTGGCGACGAACCGGATGGTGGTCTTCCACTGCTCCAGCGTGTTGTCGTAACCGAGCGCGGGTTTGCTCTGAACCACGTATCGGACCGCCGCCTCGGGGTTGTCCACCGCCCAGGTCAGGGCCTCCAGCGTCGCTTTGACAAACCGCCGGACGAGGTTCGGATTCTTCTCGATCAGGGCTTCCTGCGTGATGATTCCGTTCCCGTAAAAGGGAAGTCCGTATTCCCCGTAAGGAATCTCCACGACCTCTCTGCCCATGGCCTTTGCCTTGCGCTTGACCGATACGGCGGTCAAAGCGAACGTCAGGATCATGTCCACCTTCCCGGCCAACAGGCTCGAGCCCAAGGCCGCCGCCGTCATCGTGATGAAATTGATATCGGATTCCTTCAGGCCGTTCTTCGCGAGAAGCGCCGGAAAGATCGTCCGCGTCGAGCTGGCGGCAACGTCGCCCACGCTCCGGCCGCGGAAATCGGCCGGGGTCCGAATCCCGGAACTCTTCATCGCGGCGACCTCGGATTGATCGTTGTGGTAGATCATCCCGACCTGTTTGACGTTCACGCCCCGGCTGCGGGAAATGATGCTCGTCCCCGTTCCGGCCTCTCCGAACTGGCTTTTCCCGGTGAAAATCGTCGCGATCGTCGCCTTGGAGCCATACCCCCGCGTGATGCTGACGTCCAGACCCAGCTTCTTGTACCGGCCGCTTTCCAAGGCCGTAAAGAAGGGCGTGTGCCCGCCGTGAAAAATATAGGACATCGTCGCGAGGACCTTATCGGCCGCCAACGCCGCCCCGATGGTCAGCCCGAGAACCATCCCGAAAACCGCCGCGCCCGTCATCCATCTCTTCATCGCTGCGCCCTCCTTGATTAAAGCGATCCCGCCGCGGGAACGCTGATTGCCCGAGGACATCTCAATCGGTGCGGGAGTGCAACGTGCCGCGCCCAAACCATATCACGCCCTTGCCTCCTCCTTGCGCGCGGCCGAATCCACGGCCCGGATCCACGCACTCTCCACCTCATTCGCCGTGGCGACGAGGCCGAAATGCAGCCGGATGTTTTCCAGCGTCGCGTCGTGGCGCGCACGGCTGACGCCCGCGCAACAGTCCGAGACCACGACAATGTCATAATCCCGCATGAAACTCTCGCGGGCGGTGGACTCCACGCAGACATTCGTCGCGACGCCGGCCAGAATCAGCCTCCCGACGCCGAGTTCTTTCAGGACGGCGTCCAGCTCCGTCTCGGCAAACGCCCCGTAACGGGGCTTCGTGATGACGACCTCCCCGGGCCTTGGGGTGATCCGCTCATCGTAGTACTCGGCGCCCCAGGTCCCCTCCTCCACCAGGCGGATATAGTCCTCTCCAAACTGGGCGCGAAAGAGCCGATCCATCGCCGGCCACTCTTCCAAAGCCATCCTGGCAAGCCGGATATGGATGACGGGAACGGCGGCCTTTCTGGCCCTTTCGATCAAACCGTGCAGCCGCGGGACCATCTCGGGGACCATCGAAAGATCGTAGCCCCTTTTCCCCAGACCCCCTTCCGGGTGACAAAAATCATTCTGAACGTCAATCACCAATAAGGCGCAGCCCCCCGGCTCGGCCCACCGTTCGAGGCTCTCATGGCTCATGGTTCGCCCCTCCATCCGCTCCGGCCGGGAAGCTCATGAACGGCGGGCGGATTCCCACCTCTTCAACCCTGGAGACCCGCCTGTCTCTCCCTCGCATGAGTGAACGCTATCCTCCCGCTTTCCGATTGTCAATCGTCTTTTTCCGCTATCCAGGCGGACGCCGGAGACCCAGGCGAAACGGTCCGTCGCGGCCTTTCCAATCGGCCCTCCCTCCGGACCGGACCGATCTCCCCCGCCGGATGAGGCGGGGTGTTATGATGCCCCGCGGGAACGGGAGCCCGGTCGGCTCGCTTCAGGACCCTGAGATTCGCGGGAAGCCTCCAAATGGTTGAAACGGAAAAGGCCCCCGAGACCGGCGTGGAAGAAGCGCTGCCGCTCGTTTCGCCCCGTGACCGGGAGCGCCTGCTGACGGACCTTCTGCGCCGCGTGTCGAGGTCTTTCTATCTGACGTTGCGCGTCCTGCCGGCGGGTCTGCGGGGGCCCGTGGGTCTGGCCTACCTGCTCGCCCGCGCCGCCGACACCATCGCCGATACGCGCATCCTCCCGCCCGCCGAGCGCCTGGGCCGTCTGCGGGCCTTCCGGGCGCAGGTGTACGGACCGGCGAAGGCGTCGGCGCTTCGCGAAATTCAGCAAGCGCTCCTGAAAAGACAATCCACGCCCGAGGAGGTCGAGTTGCTGTCCTCCCTTCCCAAGGCGTTCTCGATGCTCGAAGGCGCCGACGAAAACGATCGCGGCCGCGTCCGCTCGGTCGTCGTGCGGCTCACCCTCGGGATGGAGACCGATCTGACCACGTTTCCCCCGGAGGACTCCGGGCGGATCGAAGCGTTCCGGGAAGAAGCGGACCTGGACCGGTACATCTATTACGTGGCCGGGTGCGTGGGCGAGTTCTGGACGGCGATGAGCATGGCGCGCGCCCGGGGCTTGAAATCCTGGGACGCGGAGCGGATGTCGGAAATCGGCATGCGATTCGGGAAGGCCCTTCAGTTGACCAATGTCCTCCGGGACGTCCCGAAAGACCTTCGGATCGGCCGCTGCTACCTGCCGGAGATCGAGCTTTCCGGCGCGGGGATCTCCCCGCAAGACCTGCTCAATCCGTCCGCCGCCGAGAAGGCCCGCCCGGTTCTGTCCGGATGGATCGAGACGGCTCTCGGGCACTACGCGGCGGCGGAAGAATACCTCCTGGCGATCCCCCGACGATGCCCGCGCCTTCGCCTCGGGGCACTTTGGCCGATCCTGATCGGCCTCGCAACCCTGGCCGACCTGGCGCGCAATGAGGCCTGGCTGGATCCGGACAGGCCCTCGAAGGTCAGCCGCCGGTGGGTTTACCGGATGATCGTCCGCTCGCTCCCCGCCGTCCTTTCGAACCGTGTTTTATGCGCCTGGATATCGCGATTGCGAAAGGAAGTCGAGGCCCCCCTGAAGCAGGGCCGGTTTTGATTCCGTGAAACGGAAAGAAGGGCGTCGCGCTTGAAGCCTCCTGGCGCGGCAAAATCAAAAGAACACTCCATCACCTGTTTCGCCGTCGGCTTGCGATCTGGATTTGCGATAGAAATTTTTTGGCTTATCCGCAATCACGCGTTGGCCCCCGTCCCTTGGCGACATATCTTAACTTTGGGTTGATGTGACATCCCGGTATTTGGTTTCGTCGATTTTTCACGCGGCCGGACGTTGACCTGAACAATGAGTCGAACGCACATGGCGCCTCGCAACCGAAACCGATCGAATTCCCCTTCCACGGGCCATTCGAGACCCAACGCAAAGAAAAGGCCCTCGCGAAACCGCGGCAGGGCTTCGAGTCGAGCCAGGCGCAAGAATAAGGACCGGCGTTCTGACCCTTCTTTGGATTCATCGCCTTTGCGTTCGTATTCGGTCTTGCGTTGAATTACATCTGGAGACATTAAGCCCAACCGCCGGTTGACCACACCCGCCTTCCCCTTCCCTCCTCGGGTTCGCAAAACGCATCCCGACGCAACCCTTATCCAGTCAGCTCCCCCGGGCGGGAATGCGCCGACGATTCGCCTCCCCCCTCCCCCCCCGGCGTTGCACGGGGCCTTGGCGCCCGCTTTGTGCTAACCTTTCGGGAAGATGCAAGCCTCCCGATTTCGAAGAGGACGCCGGGGCGAAAGGATTCAGGAGGACAGACCATGGAGAAGAAATGCAAGGCGAAGGTCTTGGAGCTGCACCAATTCTTCGTCGAGTGGCTCACCGGGGCCTTGCCGCGGACGGAGGAGTCGTTTGCGCGATTCTTGGACGGCATGGCCGAAGGCTTTGTCTTCATCAACCCGAGCGGCGTCCTGTCGGAGAAGGCGGCCATGGTCAAAGACGGCGAGGCAGCCCACGGTGTCCACAAGGAGAGGGGATTCCGGGTCTGGATCGAGGACATTCAATGCCGCCCACTGGCGGACGACCTCTGTCTGGCCACGCACAAGGAGTGGCAGGAAATCTCCGGCCTCATCAACGGCCGTCTCAGCACGGCGCTGTTTCGCTCCCGCGAGGGCGCGCCGAACGGCGTCGAATGGCTTCACGTTCACGAGACCTGGCTTCTCGGGCATGAGGGAGCCTCCTGAAGCAGGAAGTAAACCCGGCCCCCCCGTGTGACAGCAGGCCCCCGGTCCCCGGGGCATTTCATCCGCTCATCCACGGAAAAAGGAGCCGCCCTTCACAAAAAGGATTTCAGGAGGCGTTTTATGGAAAAACGGGTCGTCCACCCCCAGCCCCCGGCGGCGGACATGCCCTTCGTCCCGGCCATCACGGTCAAGGGCGATCACACCGTCGTCTATGCCTCCGGATGCACCGCCTCCCCCCTTTACCACAGCCACCCCCACGTCGAGGAGGAGCTTCGGGTTCCCGACGACATCCGGGCGCAGACCCGCATGACGTTCGAGAACGTCCAACTCGTACTGGAGGCCGGCGGAGCGACGCTCAAGGACGTGGTCCGGACAACCGTATACCTCATCGACCGGGCGGAGATGGACGCCATGAACGAGGAATATGAGAAGGTCTTCGGCGGCAACCTCCCGGCCCGGACGTGCGTCGTCGTCAACGGCCTCGTCGCCCCGAACCTCAAGATCGAGGTCGAGGTCACGGCCGTGATTCCGGGTTAGCCGGGAGGAGGAGGGGGGGGGAGAATAACCAAAGGGGGTCAGATACGATATTCGCTCTGTCACCGGACGATTCCGGCCTACTTCCGGGCGGCCGATCATGACCAGCCCGCGCGGATGGCCAACCCCGCTCCCCCTCGGTCGGTTCCCCTTGCCCTGACGGCATGATTATTGCGTCTTTTAATCACTCAGAAATGTCTTCCAGAAAAGGTGAAATATAGAACAGGTCCTTGGTTTTCCACCTGCGCGAGGACGGGAGCGATGTCCGAGAACAGGCAATACCCCAGATTGGGTCTCCTCCTTCCCTCCAAGGTGAGGTCCTGGAATGCGAAGTCCAGGAGGTTTCGATCAACGGCGTCCGGTTTTCCAGCAAGGAGCCTCTCCCCCCCAACACGGTGAAAGAGATGACGCTGGACACGGGCGAAGATGAGAAACTGAAGGTCCAGGCCGCGATCCGGTGGTGCAGGCCCGCCTCCTCCGGCGGGTATGAAGTGGGCGCGGAGATTTCCTTCCCGGTTTCAGAGCCCTTATCATCCACAGATTGCACAGATCATTTGAATTCATCGCATCGATGATAATGCGCGTGAATCACGGTTTGGCTTGTTGATAAAATCCGTGGATTGAATCATCCGCTCCCGGGGCGCCGGCCGGCCCATTTCGCCGCAACCTTGAAAATCCCGTGTCGAATCCTACAGACTGTGGGATAAAGGCGCTTCCCGACCACCGGCATGTGATTTTCATATGACTGCACCCCCCCTTCTTCTCGAACACGGCGCGGTCCTGACCCTCGACCCGCAAAACCGGCGCTTCGACGAGGGATGGGTCTACATCGAGGACGGACGCGTCGTCTCACTCGGCGGCGGCCGGCCCCCGCCCCTCCCCCCGGACACCGAGCGCGCCTCCTTTCGCGGCAAGGCCCTTCTCCCCGGTTTCGTCAACTGCCACACGCACCTGTTCCTGTCGGTCCTCCGGGGGACGTTCACCGGACTCCCGCTCTACGACTGGCTGAAGCGCACGTATTCGGCCGTCTCGTTCCTGACCGAAGAGGACTGCCGCGCCGCCGCGGCCCTGGGCTGCTTGGAGCTTGTCCGGAGCGGCGTGACGACATTCGTCGACCACCACTTCATGAACCCCCGGCCGGGGCTGGGGCGGGCCATCCTCGACGCCTACCGCCGCGTGGGGATCCGGGGGTTTTTCTCCCGCGGGATGATGGACATGGGCGACCTCTGCCCCGCCGAAGGGCTGGAAAGAGCCGGGGACGTCATTGAAGAATGCCGGGGGCTTTTGGCCGAGCTCAAGGCGCCGGTGGAGCGGAAGGAGGTGGGGGTGTTCATCGGCCCCAACTCCCCGGGCTACAACGTCACTACGGAGTCCCTTCAGGCCTGCTCGGAATTCGCCCGGGATACGGGCTTCAAGATGACCGTCCACGTCTCCGAGACGGTTCACGTCCTGGAAGACGTCCGGCGGCGCTACGGCCACGGCGGCGTCGTTGACTACCTGGAAGAGATCGGCGTTCTCGGTCCCGAAGTCCTGGCCGCCCACGTCATCCACGTCTCACCCGGGGAGATCGACCTTTTGGCCTCGCGGGGGGTCTCCGCGGCCTATAACCCCGTGGCCAACATGTACCTTGGAGACGGCGTCGCGCCGGTCGGCGACCTGACGGCCGCGGGCGTCCAGGTCGGCCTGGGGACCGACGGGGCCGCCAGCAACAACTCGCTGGACTTCTTCGAGACGATGAAGTTCGGCTCCCTGCTCCAAAAGGCCCATCACCTGGACCCCACGCGGCTCCACGCCCGAGAGACCCTGCGGATGGCGACGCTGGGCGGGGCCGGGTGCCTCGGGCTCGAGGATGAAATCGGCTCCATCGAGGCAGGAAAGCGGGCCGACTTGATCATCGTCCGCCCTTCCGGCCGGGCCCACACGACGCCCCTTCACGACCTCGAAGCCCAGCTCGTCTACAGCGCGAAGAGCAGCGACGTGGAGACGGTCCTGGTGGACGGACGGTTTGTCCTGAGAGACGGAGAATTGGTGACGACCTCCGAGGAGGACATCATCGGCGAGGCCGAGGCCTCGGGGGAGAGAATGCGGCGCGGCTTCCAGAGGATATGGGGGCCGTCGCACTGACCGGACGGCAATCCCGTCTTCCAGTGCAGAACCTATCTCAAATTCCCTTTTCATACTCCCTGGGTTTTTGATCGTCATTCCCGCACAAGCGGGAATCCAGTGATTTCAAGCTTCTCTGGATGCCCGCCTATGACATGCGGGCATGACGGTTCGGGCACGACCGATTTTGGGATAGGTTCTACACCAGAAACACCCGATTCAGCCGATCACCCCGTTCGGGCCCAAGCCGCTGAACGCCTGGGAGTGTCCTGGCTGACCCTCTCCCGATGGGAAAACGGACGGACGCGCCCGAAGTCGGTCAACCACGTCCGGGCCTTGACCGCCATGCTGAACGACGCGCAAGCGGGCATGGTGGCCGGAGGAACCCCGTTTTGAGGAATGAACCACGAAACCGGAGAAAGAACACCCGGACGTTTTGGAACGCAAGGGACAGATTCGACTCATGTCGGACCTGGGGCTGCGTGAGGTTCCGAAGTGGAGAGAAAAGGGACCGGACAAGGGGGCCGATGACTTGCCCCTGTTCGCTGAAAACGATGATCGACAGCTTGAGATCGAGGGGCCGAAATGACCCCGAATTTTGTTCCCCATAAGTTCAATTTGAGGAAACATGACCCGGAGGAAAACCGATGAATGAGACCGCCGTTTCCATTCTGAATCCGTCTCCGCGTCCAAACCCGAGACCGGACACAGCCCGGCTCATTGACGCCTTTCTGTCGGGGCGGAATCCTCGGACCCTTGCGGCCTATCGACAGGACCTTGAGGACTTCCGCACCTTCACGGAGACCAACACCCTGGACGAAGCCGCCCGCCGTCTCTTGGGTGCGGGCATGGTGGCGCGAACGGGCTTGCACTGGCCTACAAGTTGGCGCTGGTGGACAGAGGGCTTGCGGCTAATTCGATCAATCGACGCTTGGCCGCTCTCCGGTCACTCGTGAAATTGGCCCGGACCCTCGGACTGGTTCCCTGGACACTTGAAGTGGGGAACGTCAAGGCGCAACCGTACCGGGACACTCGGGGGGCTTCGAGAAGCTCTTGACTGGGCCATTGGAAGGGGGTGCAATGTTATCAAACCGCAAAGGGGACCGGAAGGACATCGGCGGAAGTTGAAAATGGGAAATTCCCGTTGAGATGACGAAACATTTCGAGGTTGGGGTTATGGTGCGTGTGGGAATCGATCCGGAGATATCAGATTGACTCCGGCACCTATCAGGAAAAGGAGGAAGAAATGAGCAAGCGTTGGAAACTGCTGAGCGTGGCTGTTTTGAGCGTCTTCCTGATGGCCCTGAGCGCCGTCCCCGGCGCGCACGCCCTGAAGCCTCAGGCCAAGATCAAGGCGGCCTTCGTCTACGTTAGCCCGGTGGGTGACGCGGGGTGGACGCTGGCCCACGACAACGCGCGTAAAGCGCTGGAAAAGGGCCTGCCTTATGTGAAAACGGCCTTCACGGAATCCGTTCCCGAAGGGGCGGAAGCCGAGCGCGTCATCAACCAGTACGTGCGCAAGGGTTACAACCTGATCTTCACCACCAGCTTCGGCTATATGGACCCAACCATCAACGTGGCCAAACGCAATCCCAACGTGGTTTTCATGCACTGCTCGGGATTTAAGACCGCAAAGAACGTAGGGACGTACTTCGGCCGGATGTACCAGCCGCGCTTCCTGACCGGAATCGCCGCCGGGAAGATGACCAAATCGAACATCATCGGCTACGTCGCGGCGCACCCGATTCCGGAAGTCATTCGGGGGATCAACGCGTTCACCCTCGGGGCCCGGTCGGTGAACCCCTCGGCCAAGGTGCACGTGGTCTGGACGCAGACTTGGTACGACCCTGCCAAGGAGCGCGAGGCGGCCGAGAGCGTGCTGGACATCGGTGCGGACGTGATCGCCCAGCACCAGGACACCCCCGCGCCTCAGCAGGCGGCCGAAAAGCGGGGCCGCTACAGCGTCGGCTACAACTCCGACATGTCGTTGTTCGCCCCGAAGGCACACCTCACGGCCCCCGTCTGGAACTGGGCGGTCGTTTACAAGAAAGTCGCCCGGGAAGTCCACAACGGGACCTGGAAAAGTTATGCATACTGGGGCGGCATGCAGGAAGGCGTGGTGAACATCGCCCCCTTCGGCAAGATGGTCCCCCAGACCGTCAGGGAGCTCGTGCTCGAGCGCAAGGCTCGGCTCACCCAGGGAAAATATGAC
>JASLXW010000119.1 GCA_030740135.1 Nitrospinota bacterium | reverse complement strand
TTCCGTCCCACTGTCTCCGCTCCATGGCGGACCTCCTCGCCCGGTCAGCCCCAATTCCCCCTTATTTCACAAACCCGCTCTTAATGGGGAGCACCATAGATATTGCTATACCATGATCCTAAAGTTGACCCGGTCTAATTCCTTTTGGCCCATAAGCCGGGCGGATTTCCGCGAAGGCCGGCATTGCCGGGAGGGCTCAAACACTGGTCGCCGCGGGGCCTGTAGGTGAAGTTGACTTCCAATCCGGCATTCCTTAAGATTCGGAAATTGTTGATAATTCTGAAGCGTTCCTGCGGATGACTGATTGACAATCGTGGCCTCATGCCCACACCAGGGTGACTTTGCATGTCATCTTTACTGCTTCATAGCGCCGACTTCCTTGTGCAAGGCGCGGACGCTTTTTTGCGCGGGGGCGCTCTTTACATTGAAAACGGCATTGTCCAGGACATCGGCCCTTCCGACAAACTGAACCGGCGGCATACGGCCGAGGAGTCAATCGACTTATCCGGTTGCATTGTCGCGCCCGGTCTTATCAATGCGCATAACCACCTTTATGAAATCGCCTCTCGGGGTCTCGGCAAAGATTGGGGCACGGAAGGTTGTCTCGCCAAGTCGATCTATCCCGTTGATCGGTTCATGCAGGGCGATGATTATTACCATGCCGCGCTGGTCGCGTTGGGGGACTCCCTCAGACAGGGGACAACGGCTGTCATCGAGCAGCTGGCCAATTACGCCCGGTTCCATGCCGACCGGGAGTTCGAAGCCTACCTACAAACCGGCATCCGCGGCGCGGTGGCCCGGGCTTCGACGAATCGGCCCACCATCGACCCCGGCGAGAACCGATCCGAAGAGGAGGATCTGAAAGCCTCCGAGGCGTTCCTCAAGAAGTAGAGCGATGGGGAGCGCGTCACTCCCCGGCTGGGACCGAGCGGGATTTTCTCGTGCACCGGGGAGATGCTGAAGCGCCTGAAAGACATGTCCCTGGAATACGGCACACGCTTCAAAACCCACCTCAATGAAACCAAACTGTAAAGGAATGGAGCCATGCCTCTTGATCCCGCCCGGATCCCCGGTTACGTGAAGGATCAGCCCCCCGATCCAAAGGCCTTTGAAGGGGTCTCCTATCTGGATGAGCTGGAAACCATATGGGGCCGCCGCTGGGGAGCCCAATCGAAAATCGGCAGGCTGAAATACGCGCTGGTCAATCCGCCAACGGAGAATGAGGCCTCGCCCGAGACCTTCGAAGACCCGGTGTTTTACGGCCTCGCCGACGGCCCGCCCGATATGGAGATGATGAAATCCCAATTCGGAGAGTTCACGCAGGCCCTGACGGACAACGGCGTGGAGCTGGAGTATTGGGAGATGCCCGAGGTTGCCGAGAGTCCGTATTGCCGGTACCGCATGCTCTGGGCGCCTGCATCGGCCTTGGTCATCAACGGCGGGGCGATCATCCCGCGCTACGGCTTGGCGCCTTGGAGGAGAGGCTTCGAGGCCCTCGTGACAAAAAAACTCGCCTCCATCGGTTGCCCCATTCTCACCACCATCCGGGACGACGGGATCATGGAATCCGGCGGAAACCTGATTTTCCTGGATCCCCATCACGCGCTGGTGGGCATGGGTCCGAGCGGCAACGAGGCGGGGTTCCGACAAATAGAAACCATCCTCACACAAAACGGCGTCCAGGAGGTTCACCCGGTTCATTTCAACGGCGACATTCACCTGGACTTGGTGTTCGGACTCGCCGATGCCTGGCTGGCACTGGTCTATCCGCCCGGAATGGACGGCAAGACGATGGATTATCTCAGGGACAAAGGACTCCAGTTGATCGAGGTTTCGGAGGAAGAGCACAAGACGTCGGCCTGCAACATCATGGCCATCGAGCCGGGGAAGGTGATCATGTGCGAGGGCAATCCCCGGGCCGCCGAGGCCCTGCGCGAGCGCAACGTGACCGTCATCGAAATTGAGATGAGCGAGTTCATCAAGACCGGCGGCGGCCCCCACTGCGCCACCGGCTGCCTGATCCGGGAACCGGGCCCGCTCCTGCCCTGACCGGAGATCGCCGCTGGCTATTAATCAAAAATGGTAGGTCGAGGGAGCATACAGAAAAATTGATTCTGAGGCCGTCCGTCCACTTGGTCCGCGCCCCCTGAAACGGGTTCCGTTTGAGTATTGGAGATTTCGATCTCCGGTTGAACCAGCGGGGCGCCTTGTTCTATGGCTGGAAGTTCAAATTGGCTATGCACGTCACAGCAGTTGCAGACTTGTTTGTCGGTTCCCCTGACAAGCATACGGAAACGTATACGATCAGCCTTCCCTCCCGCCCCGATTGGTGATGATTAATCCCTGTAACCCATTGGCTTGGCGGAGGGAGAGGGATTCGAACCCCCGAGAGACCTTTCGGCCCCTAGCGGTTTTCAAGACCGCCGCCTTCAACCGCTCGGCCATCCCTCCGCCGGAACGGGCAATGTTCCGCGTCCCGCCGGCGGGGAGAAACCTGCCGTTGCCATCAAATTAGTGATCGGATTCCGGATTGTCGACCTTTCCCCCGCCCTCGCCACCGGGCGGCTGAGGCGCATCGGGTCCGGCTGATCCGGCCGTATCGGGCCGTGATTGGCCCTGGGGCCGATCCCCGGCGGGCGCGTCGCCCCCCGCTGGAGCGGATCCCCCCGCGCCCTGCGGCTGCGCCCCGCGCTCGCCCTGCCGGCCGCGGCTCCGGCGGCTCCGATTTCTCCTGCGATCCCTGCCTCCCCGGCCGCCGCCGCTGTCGGCCTTCGGGTCTTCGCCTTTGGTCTCGTCGCTCGCGGCGGTCTTGGGGCCCTCCGCAATGGTCTCGGGCTCCGATTTTTTTTCCGGCTGCCCCCCCCTTTTTGCCGCCCAGGGGGCCTTCATCCGGACGATGGCCTCTATCCCACCCAAGTAGGGCCGCAACACCGGCGGGACGATAACCGTCCCGTCCTTCTGCTGGAAGTTCTCGAGGAGCGCCACAATCGTCCGACCGATGGCGAGGCCCGATCCGTTCAGGGTGTGGACGAAGATCGTCCCCCCCTCCGTCCCCCGAGCGCGGATCCCCGCCCGGCGGGCCTGAAAGTCCTCGAAGTTGCTGCACGAGGAAACCTCGAGGTAACCCTGCCTGGAAGGGAGCCAAGCCTCGATGTCATAGGTCTTGGCCGCGCTGAAGCCGAGGTCTCCGGCGCAAAGGGCGATGACGCGGTAATGGATCTCGAGGCGCTGAAGGACTTCCTCGACCTCCCCCGTGAGATCCTCCAACGCTTCATCGGACGTCTCGGGCGAGGTGAACCTGACCAGCTCCACCTTGTCGAACTGGTGCTGGCGGATGAGACCCCGCGTTTCCTTTCCGTAAGACCCCGCCTCCCGGCGGAAGCAGGGCGTGAACGCGGCGTACTTGATGGGGAGGGCGCGCTCCGGAAGGATCTCGTCCCGGTGGATATTCGTGACCGGAACCTCGGCCGTCGGGGCGAGGTAGAACCCGCCCTCGTCGATCTTGAACAGGTCTTCCTCGAACTTGGGAAGTTGGCCCGTCCCGACGAGGGAGTCGGCGTTGATCAAGAACGGGGGGAGGACCTCGATGTAGCCGTGGCGCCGGGTGTGGAGGTCCATCATGAAGTTCAGCAGCGCCCGCTCGAGCGCGGCCCCCGCGCCCACCATCAGCGGGAACCGCGCCCCGGCGATCTTCGCCGCGCGCGGCAGGTCGATGATCCCGAGCCGCTCGCCGATGGTCAGGTGGTCCTGGGCCTCGAAGGCGAACGTCGCGGGCGCGCCCCAGCGGCGGACCTCGACGTTCGCCCCCTCATCCGCGCCGTCCGGCACGGAGGGATGCGGCGGGTTGGGGATGTCGAGCATCAACGCCCGGCCAGCTTCCTCCTCCTCGCGGATTCTCCGCTCCAGCGCGGAGGCCTCGTCCCCCATGCCGCGGACTTCGGCCATGAGGGCCTCGGCGTCCTGGCCTTCGCGCTTCAGGTTTCCGATTCGCCTGGAGAGCTCTTTCTGCTTGGACTTGACCGTCTGGATTTCGGTGACGAGGGCGCGACGCCGCTCGTCGATCTCCAGGATCGGCGTGAAATCGGGTGCGGCGCCGCGGCGGCCCAGGGCTGCCCGGAGGTCCTCGCTCTCCTCTCTGGCCTTCCGAATGTCGAGCATGGGCCTCCTTCATTGTCCGGGAGAATGCGGGATGTTAGCATTCGGGAGAGCGGCGGATCAACCGCTCCCCCCGGCTTGGAGGGACGGGTGTTCGTTCCGGAGAGCCGCATTGCGCGGGCGGGAAAACCACCCATGAAGAAGCCGTGGCTCGCGATCCTTTATCTCGTCGCTGCTGGTCTCGTCGCCTTATGGATGTGGGCCGGCTTGGATCCGGTCGTCCCGAAGTGACGCCCGGCCCGGCGGTCAGCCGGACGTCTCATCCGCGCCGCCCTCCAAGCTTTCTGGTCCGGGCGGGCCCGCCCCGTTCGCGGACGAAAGAGCGTCTTTCTCCTCGATCCGCGCGATGGACACCAACCGGTCGTCGGTTTTCAGATTGATGAGCCGAACGCCCTGCGTGGCGCGGCCGATGACGGAGATGTCCTTGATCCGCCCCCGCATGAGCTGCCCCCCGGTGGTGATCATCAGGTATTCGTCCGTGTCGTAAACCTGCCGGACGGCCACCACCGGCCCGTTTTTCTCGGTGATCTTCAGATTAATCACGCCCTTGCCGCCCCGGGCGGTCAGCCGATAATCCCGCAAGGCGGTGCGCTTTCCGTAGCCTCTCGCCGTCACGGAGAGGATTACGCTCTCCGGGGTGACGACCTCCGCGCCGATGATCTCGTCTCCCTTCGCCAGGAGGATTCCGCGAACCCCGGCGGCGTTCCGGCCCATCGACCGGACCTGTCTCTCTTCGAAGCGGATGGCCTTGCCCTGGCGGGTCGCCAGAAAGACCTGGCGGGAGCCGTCGGTGATCCGGGCCCGCACCAGCTCATCTTCGCCGTCCAGATTGAGCGCGATGATCCCGCCGACCCTGGGGTTGCCGAAGAGCGGCAGGTCCGTCTTCTTCACGACCCCTTTCCGGGTGACCATCAGGACGAACTTGCCGTCGGAAAACTCCCGGACGGCGAGGGCGGCGGAGACCGTCTCGCCGTCTTTAAGTTGAAGCAGGTTGACCAGGGCCTTGCCCCGGCCGGTCCGGCCTGCCTGGGGAAGCCGGTGGACCTTGATCCAGTGCAACCGGCCGCGCGTCGTGAAGCAGAGCATGTAGTCGTGGGTCGAGGCCACGAAGATATCCTCCACGATGTCTTCCTGGCGGATCTGCATCCCTTTGACCCCCTTGCCGCCGCGGTGCTGGCTTCGGTAGAGGGAGGCAGCGTTGCGCTTGATGTATCCGTCCTGGCTGACGGTGACGACCATTTCCTCCTCGATAAGCATGTCCTCGAGGGTGATGTCGTCCGCGGCGTCGGCGATCTCGGTCCGGCGCTCGTCGGCGTACTTCTTTTTAATCTCGAGCAGCTCTTCCTTGATGATTCCGATGACCAGCTTTTCATCGACCAGGATGGCCTCGAGGCGAGCGATGGTCTTTGTCAGCCCCTTGTGCTCGGCCTCGATCTTCTCCCTTTCCAGCGCGACCAGCCTCTGTAGACGCATGTCCAGGATGGCCTGGGCCTGGATCTGGGTGATCTTGTACTTGTTCATCAGGCCGGTGCGGGCGGCCTCGGGCGTCTTGGAGGCGCGGATCAGCTTGATGACCGCGTCGATGTTCTTGAGGGCGATGAGAAGCCCCTCGAGGATGTGTGCGCGCTCCCTCGCCTTGCGCAGGTCGTACCGGGTGCGCCGTACGATGACCTCCCGGCGGTGCTGGATGAAATAACCCAGGACGCTCTTCAGCGGGAGAATACGGGGCTGGTTGTTGACCAGGGCCAGCATAATGACGCCGTACGTCCCCTGCATGGCCGTCTGCTTGTAGAGCTGATTCAGGATATAACTCGAGACCCCGTCCCGCTTGAGCTCGATGACGATCCGCATGCCGTCCCGGTCGGACTCGTCGCGCAGGTCGGCGATCCCCTCGATTTGCTTGTTGCGGACGAGGGCGGCAATCTTCTCGATGAGCTTGGCCTTGTTGACCTGGTAAGGGATCTCGGTCACGACGATGGATTCGAGCTCGCGTCCGGACCGCTTGGTGATCTCGATCCGGGCGGAGGCCCGAACCTGGATGAGCCCCCGGCCGGTGAGGTAAGCGTCGTGAATCCCCTTGCGGCCATTGATAATGGCGCCGGTGGGAAAGTCCGGTCCGGGGATATGCTCGATCAGCTTCCCGTCCGGCAGGTCGGGATCGTCCAGAAGGGCGACGAGGCCGTCGACGACCTCGCCCAGGTTGTGAGGCGGGATCTTCGTCGCCATGCCGACGGCGATTCCGTCCGAGCCGTTGATGACCAGGTTCGGAATGGCGGAAGGCAGGACGACCGGCTCCTGAAGGGTCTCGTCGTAGTTGGGGGCGAAATCGACCGTTTCTTTCTCGAGATCGCGGAGCATCTCCTCGGTGAACGCGGTCATCCGGGATTCGGTGTACCGCATCGCGGCCGGGGGGTCGCCGTCCACAGAGCCGAAGTTTCCTTGTCCCTCGACGAGGGGGTACCGGAGGGAGAAATCCTGCGCCATCCGGACGAGGGAGGGGTAGACGATGGCCTCGCCGTGGGGATGGTAGTTCCCGCTGACATCACCGGCAATCTTCGCGCACTTGCGGTAGGCCCGCCCCGGGCGGAGGCCCAAGTCGTTGAGGGTGACGAGGATGCGGCGGTGGACCGGCTTGAGTCCGTCGCGCACGTCGGGCAGGGCCCGCGCGATGATGACACTCATCGCGTAGTCCATGAAGGAGGACTTCATTTCGTCCTCGATGGCGACGGAAATCCGGGTTTCCTGGAGCTCTGACATGTGGGTTTCCTAATCGGTCTCTTGCTGAATGCGGACCCGAGAAACGCGTCCGTCTGTGTGGGGCTCGCGACTGAACAAAACAGTCGTCAGATGAACTGAGCCCGCCGCGCGCGAATGAGGAGCGGCCGGCGGCCGGCGCAGCCGCTAAATATCCAGATTCCGCACGGCGAGGGCGTTGGACTCAATGAACTCGCGTCTCGGCTCGACGAGCTCGCCCATGAGGGTGGAGAACACCTGATCCGCCTCGATGGCGTCCACGATACCGACCTGGAGGAGCGTCCGGCGCTCGGGGTCCATCGTCGTCTCCCATAGCTGATCGGGGTTCATCTCACCGAGACCTTTGTAGCGCTGGACGACGAGACCCTTCCGGCCGAGCTTGCGAAACTCCTCCACAATGGCTTCATAGTCCTCACAAACGGTGTCCCCGCCGTTTGTGGCGACGGCGTAGGGAGGCCGCCCGAGGGTCTCCAGCAGGGACGTCTGAAGCTCTTGCAATCCCTGAAAATCCCGCGAGCCGACAAGCTGGTTGTCCAGCACGGTTTGGAACTCGCGGCTCTCCCGCCAGGAGTGGACCTTTATGGCGGTTCCGTTCTCGTCCGGCTGTATGAATTCCGCCTTGAACGGCTTGGCCCCCTTGAAGATGTTGCGGAAACCGGTCTCTACGTCTTTGACCAATCCCTTGATCTTTTTCGCGTCGTCAAGAAGCTCCGGGCGGAAGCCGCGCTCCATGGCGAAGGCGAACAGCACGTTCGGGTCCATGCCGTGCCTGGCGTGGAAATTCAGGATGTTGGTGTGCTTGATCAGCCGCCCGAGGATCTCTTTCAACCGTTGGCCCTTGAACTCGCTCTTTTTCCCGCCCTTCCCTCCGGCCTTGCCGTTGGCGGCGACCAGGGTGGAGCCCTCCGTTGCCAATTCGAGGATAAACTGGTCGAACTCATCATCATTTTTGATGTAGCGCTCGGTTTTCCCTTGCTTGACCTTGTAGAGCGGGGGTTGCGCGATAAAGAGGTGGTTTTCCTTGATCAGGTCGGTCATGTGCCGGTAGAAAAAGGTCAGCAGAAGCGCCCGGATATGCGAGCCGTCGACATCCGCATCCGTCATGATGATGATCTTGTGGTAGCGCAGGTTCTCTGTGCTGAACTCATCCGCCCCGATTCCGGTCCCCAGCGCGGAGATCATGATCCGGAAGGCTTCATGATTGAGCATGGTGTCGATGCGGGCCTTCTCGACGTTGAGGATTTTCCCGCGCAAAGGCAGGATGGCCTGGAAGGAGCGGTCCCGCCCCTGCTTCGCGGAGCCGCCCGCGGAATCCCCCTCTACCAGATAGATCTCGCACCGGGCCGGATCCCGGTCGCTACAATCGGCCAGCTTGCCGGGAAGGCTTCCGCTGTCCAGGGCCCCCTTGCGTCTCGTCAGGTCTCTCGCCTTGCGCGCAGCCTCTCTCGCCCGCGACGCCAGAACGGATTTTTCGACGATTTTCTTGGCGACGACCGGATTCTGCTCCAGAAACTCGCCGAGCCGGTCGTTGACGATCTGCTCGACAATCCCCTGAACCTCGCCGTTTCCCAACTTGGTCTTTGTCTGGCCTTCGAACTGCGGCTCCGGAATCTTGCCGCTGATGACAACGGTCAGCCCTTCGCGCACGTCGTCCCCCGATGGGATCTCGCCGTTTTTGAAGAGGTTGTTCGACCGCCCATAGGCGTTCATTGTGCGGGTGAGCGCGCTCCGGAAACCGCTCACGTGCGTCCCGCCTTCGATGGTGTTGATGTTATTGATAAAGCTGAAGCATTTCTCTCCATAGCCGTCGTTGTACTGGAGGGCGATCTCGATGACGACGCCGTCTCTCTCCCCATTGAGGAAGATCGGCTTGGGGTGAAGGCACGCGCTGCCGCGGCTCAGGTCCTGGACGAAGGCGACAATGCCGCCCTTGAATTCAAAATCCTCGCGCTTGTCGACCCGCTCATCGGCGACGGAGATTTTCAACCCCCTGTTCAGGTAGGCCAGCTCCCTCATTCGCGCGCAAAGTGCTTTGAACTCGAAGTCCACCGTTGTGAAAATCTCGGGGTCGGGCGAGAAGGTCACCTTTGTCCCGCTGGTCTTTGACTTGCCGGCCTTTTTCAACGGCGCCTCGGGCACACCCATTTGGTACCGCTGCTTGTAGAGATCGCCGTCCCAGCGGACTTCCAATTCCAGCCACTCGGAGAGGGCGTTCACCACCGATACGCCCACGCCGTGCAAACCGCCGGAAACCTTGTACACCCCCTTATCGAACTTCCCGCCCGCGTGGAGCTTTGTCATCACGACTTCGGCCGCCGAAACCTTCTCCGTGGCATGCTTTTCCGCGGGTATCCCGCGGCCGTTATCGGTAACCGTGACCGTGCCATCCATGTTGATGGTGAGGGAAATCTGATCGCAATAGCCCGCCATGGCTTCATCGACGCTGTTGTCAGCAACCTCGTAAACGAGGTGATGAAGCCCGCGATGACCGGTGGTCCCGATATACATCGCGGGTCGCTTGCGCACGCCCTCGAGCCCTTCAAGAACCCGAATTTGCTTTGCGCCGTACCCCTTTGCCATCCGTTTCTCCCGTGAAAGCCGCTGATTATGAAGCCACCGCCCCGGCCAGCCCTTGTATTTAGGCCGCCGCCTCGACGGGTTCAATATTCCCTTGATGAACAACGAATTTTTTCCCGGCTCCCAGGCGGTTCCTCAGTGAGATCCTCTCCAGCGCGCTGATGAAAACCTGGTTTCCCATGGTCGCGAGAACGCCGCGGATCCACTCGGTTCGGCTCCCGTCGAGCTCGGACATGA
>JASLXW010000118.1 GCA_030740135.1 Nitrospinota bacterium | reverse complement strand
CCAACCAGGTGGAACACCAACTTCAAACCGGCCCCGGTACTCTCTTAGATGCCGCTTGATAAAGGGGGTCCACTACAAAGCATTAGTCACATGCTTTGACCACCGATATGGGTTTCCAGAATTGGCCAAGAAATCTGATAAGTACTTCAAGAAGAAAATTCTAGATATCGTAAGGTGTCTTCCTAGATCTCCTAAGGGAACTGGGAAGGAAAAAGTCCAAAGGGGCAAATCATCATAAGTCACGAAAAATTCATGGCCTTGGCCATTCAGGAAGCGGAGGACGGCGTCAAGGAGGGGCACCTGCCCTACGGGGGCGTCATCGTCAAGGACGGCGAGGTCCTCGGCCGGGGAAAAAGCGTCGGCATCTCCCTGAAGGACCCCACGTGCCACGCGGAGATGATGGCGATCCGGGAGGCGGCGAAGAAGATGCGCTCGGGGGACATGCGGGGCTGCGTCCTGTACGCCAACTGCGACCCCTGTCCGATGTGCGCCGGCGCCGCCATCTACTCCGGCATCGGAACCGTCGTCATCGGCGCGGGACCCGAGGCCCTCCGGCGCTGCTCCAACGGACGGTATGACCTCGGGGACTACACCATCGAACGGCTCGTCGGGTTGACGGGCATGAACGTGAAGGTCATCCGCGGCGTCCTGGAGGAGAGGGCCGAAGCCGTCTTCAAGGACTTCGACGACTGGGACATCGCCGCGCCCCTCGATCCAACCACGTGATTTCCCTGTTGACTCTTCTTTTTGCGAGAACTTCGGGTCAGGACGGCGGCGGTCCGGCCGGCGCGTCTTTTCGCCGAACCCAGATTTCAAACTCCGGGTCTTTGTCCGAAGCCCCCGGTCCGAGCCAGTCCCCGGGCGGAAGGGGGGCGTAGTCCCGGAAGACCCGGTCCCGCAACCGGGTCGATCCCTCTCCGGCGAGACGTGGGGGCTGAACCGTGCTCTTCCAGAAAAGCGACTTGCGGTTCACCACCAGGAAGCGGACGCGCGGCAGCCGCTCGGCGATGCTTTCCTGCATCTCCGGCGTCAGAAAACCCCAGGTCGTGGCGTTATAGCCGGTGACGCTCGGTCTTCCCGTTCAGAGGTAGATGCTCGACATTCCCGGCATGGTGAAAATCGGCTCGCCCGGCGCCGTGCGCCTCGGGAGATACCGGATCAGGGCCTCCAATTGGGGGGCGGCTTCCGGTTGAAACCGGACCCCCGCGGCGGACGGCGCGGACAGGGGGATTCCCCTTCGGCGCTCCTTCACCAGGGGAATCACCCCCAGGCTCAGGAAGGGGAGCAGGAAGGCGAGCGTCGCCGCCGGGAAAACAAACTCCGCGATTGAACGGAAAGCCGGAAGATTGAAAGGCCGCCGGTCTTTCTCCGCCATCCGGCGGCGATCCAGCAATCCATACGCGAGCGCGCCGACCATCAGGGCCACGAGCGGCGTCGCATACACCAATTGCGTTTCGGCGACCGGGTATATCTGGAAGACCTGAAACAGCGCCTGCCATCCAATGAAGGCCGCCGCCTCCCGGGTCCAGACGCTCACGAGGATCACGCTGAGGGGTAGCGCCGAGACGACCTGGGAGGCAAGCCCGCGCGGTCCCGCCTCCGAAATCAGCGTCACCAGCTTCGGGAGGGCCAACAGCGAGACCCCGAACCCGCACCCCGCCGCGACGAGGAGCGCCAAAGCCGGCCGCCAGGAAGTCCGGCCGGTCTGCAACGCCGTCCAGAGACCCAGGGCCGCAAGGACGGCCGCAGATGGAAACGGCCCCTGTCCCACGCTGGAAAAGACCCGGGGTTGGCGCGCGGCCAGGCCGATCATCATGTCCCAGGCGGGACCCAGTCCCGAGATTCGGATCGTCGGAATGAGCCACAAGAGCACCCCGGCCGCGACCCCCCCCGCTCCCCACGCAAGCGCCTTCAGTCCCGAGCCTTGAAGTCCGGCGGAAGTCCGCTGAAAAAAGAACAGGATCACCATGATCACGAGGAGAAACGGATACATCCCCCGTTGGGGGGGCCAAAGGTCCGCGCTCATCAGGAAGATCAGGCATCCGGCGGACCCCGCCGCGGCGAGCCATCTCAGGGGCCGGGGACACGGATAGGCGGTCAAGAAAAACGCCGCGAAGCCGAACCCCGTGAAGGCGGCGACGTTGACCTTGAAGCCGGCCAGGACGCCCACCAGCAGCCCGATCCTGAAGAGCCTCCCCCCGGACTCCGGCGCCGGGCCGCGCATCCACAGGTGCACCGCCGCAAGGGTCAGCGCGGTCGAATACCAGCTGGGGTGCAGGGATTCGTTCAGGTTGGTCGACGCCATCAGAAGCCAGGCCATGGCCGGGACCATCGACGCGAGGGGCGGCATGAATCGGCGTCCGATGGCGTACAGAAACACGGCCGACAGACCCGCCAGCCCCGTGGTCACAAGCCGGGCGGCCAGCATCGACGGGCCAAACAGCCAGACCCATCCGGTGTTGGCCAGATGGAAGACGGGTCCGTAAAGGGTGAACACCTCCGAATACAGGAAACGGCCTTCAAAAAGCTGCAACGAGGGATAGAGCATGAACCCCTCGTCGTCGTAGGTGCGCCACCCGTAAAGGGCGAGAAGGGTGCACACCGCAAGCCCGAAGAACCCAGACCCACCCCATCCAGAAGCCTATCCAGAGGCCCGGACGGCCTCCGACGGCCTTCATCCACCCGCCTGAAGCGCCTTCCCGGGACGGAGAAGCCGACCCGACCCGATCCTCTTTCTCCATTGAGTGATTGATCTCCACGTCCGCCAGATTGGGAGGGGGGATTCTCGGACCGGTGCGTCCGGGATCTATGATTCCCGGGCCCGTTCGGAGGGGGGGAGGAGTGACGCGATCACAGGGATGATCGGCCTGGGCGGGTTCCGCGCGAAGGTCGGCGGCCCCTCATTCGGAACGGCTGCCGGAACCGGAAACGGCGCGCCCGATCCGTCATTCCGATGAGCCGGCCTGATCCCCGAACACCCCCGGAAACTTTTCCCGTATCGCCCGGAGGTCTTCCGGGTCGGCGGCGGCGGCGCGGGGGAATTCGTCCATCCACTCGTAGGGCCGGCAGGCGTCGATGATGCCCCGCGAGCTTTTCGGCGTCTTCTTGTCGCGGCTCAGCGGGTCGGCGGGGCTGCCCCAGGCCCGGCGGATGATTTCGATGTCGCCGGCCGGATCGGAGCGGGTGCACATGGCCCAGATGACTTCTTTGATGTCGGTGGGGTCGACGTCCTCGTCCACCACCACGACGTACCGCCCCATGTACGCCCCGGCGTGACACTGCGAGGCGATGAACCCCGCCATCCGGGCGTGACCCAGGAATTGCTGCTTGATGGAGACGCTGATCCACAGCCGGCCCCCGCCCACTTCGTCGCACCACACGCCCTGAACCGCCGGAACGCCCGCCTTCGCCAGGGAGTCGAAGATCAGCGCCGACTTCATCACGGACCGGAAGTAGGAGTAATCGTGCGGCGGCTTGCCCGGCGGCGAGCCCAGGAGGATGGGGTCGTTGCGGTGCATAACACCTTCCACCTTCAACCGGAAGGCGGGATAGTCGCCGCCCGAGTAGTACCCGTGCCATTCGCCGTAAGGCCCTTCGGTTGCCATCTTCCCCTCTTCCAGCCAGCCTTCCAGGACGACCTCGCTCGCGGCCGGGACGGGGAGTCCCGTCACCTCGCCCTCCACCACGGGATACCGGCCTCCGATGATCGCCCCCGCGTAGTTGAGCTCGCTCACCCCAGTGGGGATCTCGATCCCCGAAAGGATGGCCAAGAGGGGGTCGTGGCCGACCGAGATGGCCACCGGGCACCGCTCGCCGCGGGCGAACCATTTCCGGGCGTACTGTATCCCGTGCTTTCCCGGAACGATCATCACGGACACGTCGCGCTCGTCGAGGACCATCACGCGGTAGGCGCCCAGGTTGACCACGCCGGTCTCGGGGTCTTTGATGAGGACGGCGTCCCCCGTCCCGATGTAGCGTCCCCCGTCGTGCTTGTGCCAGAAGGGCGTGGGGAAGCGCGAGAGGTCCACCTGGTCGCCCAGGAGGACGTTCTCTTTCACGGGGCCGTCCGGCAGGACCTCGGGGGGAAAGTTCGGGGCCTTGCTCTCCCACTCGATGGGCTTGCCGCGCAGGGCCTTCACAAGCTCCGCGTTGGTGAAACCGCTCCCCATGCGTAGCGCGACGCCCAGGCGGCGGGGGGAGCCCGACGCCCCCGTCAGGACGCGGAAGCCCTGGGGATAATCGGGGATCTCGTCGAACAGCAGCGCCGGGCTCTTCGATTGTTTGTAATTGGCCTCGGAGAGGGCGCCGATCTCCAGGTTCCAGTTCGCCCCCCGGACCGTCTTCAGCTCGCCCAGCTCCTCCATCACGTCGAGCCAGTCTCTCAAGTCGGTGATTGCGGCCAATTCGGCGCGTTCCATCACTCCTCCTTATCCACGGTCATCGCGGCGCCCGCGCGGGTCCGCCCTTCGGCCGATATCGGCCGAATTACTTCAGACCGCTCAGGTGCTCCTCGAAGTTCAAGGGCTTCCACCAGAGGTCTATGCCCAAATCGTCGGCGATGACGTTCACGGTGTGGTACGCCGTCGCGCCGACGACGTCGCCTCCCGGATGGGTGCACAACCCGCAGTAGTAGAGGCCCTCGATGGGCGTCCGGTAGCTCGCGAGCTCGGGGACGCGGGAAAAGTACTCGTCCCGCCGGTAGATGATCTCCCCCATGTGGACCGCGCCCTTGTCCAGGTTGCCCACGTGCCGGTCGATGTCGGCCGGGGAGATGACCTCCGCGTCCAGAATGGTCCCCCGGCTCAGGTCCGCAACTTCTTTGAACTGCTCCACGCAGGCGTCCCGGAAGGGGGCAAGCCGGTCCACGCCGAGGTGGTAATAAGAGTGGATGTTGTGCCAGAAGCCCGGGTAGGCGAACGACTCGGTCGTCATGTCCCCGCCGACCTCCAGCCCCTTTTTCAGGATCAGGACGTCCAGCCCCGCCCGGGCCAGATAGGTTGCGGTCATCATCCCGGCGTGTCCGGCGCCCACGACAATCACATCGTAATCGGGCACGATATCCTCCAGCGAAGCGGGGGGCGCTTTTTGAAAGGCGCCCCCCCGCACCCCCCCGCAAAACTTTCATTGGGCGAAAGCGTCATTCCCCAAAGGGGCATGACGCTTTCGCAAAAACTGGCACCTTGGCCGGATGCTGCGGCCGCCGTAGGCGGACGGGCATCCGGCCAAAGACAAGAGCCATCGGCAGGACACAAACAATCGCCCCTGCCCACTCAACACCCACCCCCGTAAGGCCAAGCCTCTGGCTTGGCCGCAAAAAGTTTTTCGAGGGGTTCCCAACCCCTGGGAGGGGTCCAGGGGGGCGGTTTTTCAAAAAAGCCCCCCTGGTGGCGTCCGTCCCCCAAGTTATACGAAAACATCCCCGCCGTTCACAACCAGCGTCTGGCCCGTCATGAACGCGCCGGCGTCGGAGGCCAGGAAGACGACGGTCCCAATCAGGTCCTCCGGCTGCTGGTGGCGCTTCAGGGAGCGGGTCCCGACGACCCGCGCCTCCGTCTTCTTCCACCACTCCGCCTTGTCCGGGTCCTCCGTCAGTCTCCGGTTCCCCTCGCTCATGGTGAAACCGGGCGCGACAGCGTTCACCCGGATGTCGGCCCCCCCCAGCTCGCGTGCCGCCGCGCGCGTCATCCCGATGACGGCGCCCTTGGAGGCCACGTAGTGAAGGAAGCCGGGGACCCCCTTGTGCACCGTGTCCGAGGCGAAGTTGATGATAGAGCCGCCGCCGGCCTTCCGCATGGCCGGCGCCGCGGCCTTCATCCCGAGGAACACGCCCCGGACGTTGACGGCCATCACCCGGTCCCACTCCTCGATGGGGATGTCCTCGAGGGACTGGTCTCTCTTGAGGTTCGCGAAGAGCGCGGCGTTGTTCACCCAGACATCGATCCGGCCGAAATCCGCCTCGACGCCTTCCGCCAGGGCTTTGACGGCGGATTCCTCCGCGACGTCCGTCTCGAAGGCCCGGGCGTTGCCGCCCGCGGCCGCGATCTCCTCCACCGCCGGGCCCGCGTCCTGAACGTCCGCCAGGGCCACGTCCGCCCCCGCCCGCGCCAGCCCCGCCGCAATGACCTTGCCGATCCCCTGGGCCGCCCCCGTGACGACGGCCACCCGGCCTTTCAGATCCGTCTCCATGCGTTGATCACCTCTCTCGCGTCATGTCGAAGTGGTTTCCGGTTCCGCAACCGGCTCGCGATCAGCCAACACCCCGGACAATGCGGGGGAGGTCTTCCAGCGTTCCGCGTTCCCACCCCCCAACCAGTACGCGGCCAAGCCGATCCCGATGCCGATCCCGTCCGACCACGCGCCCCCCTTCACGAGCAGAATCCCCGAAAGCAGAAAGACCCCGCGCGCCCAGAAACGGAAGGGCTTCAGGAAGAACCCCTGGAGCGCCGCGCAAATGGCGATGACACCGAGGATGGCCGTCCCCAGATGGAGCGCGATGGAATGGAGCGGTCCCTGGGCGACCAGGGCGGGGGAGTAGGCGAACATGAAAGGCACGATGTACGCGATGAGCCCCACCCGAAAGGCCATGAACCCCGTCTTCATCGGGTTGCCCCTGGAAATCGTCGCGGCGGCGTATGCCGCCAGGGCCACCGGGGGGGTGATCGCGCCGATGGTCGCGAAATGAAACACGAACATGTGGGCGGCGACGGGGTGAATGCCGATTTTCAGAAGCGGCGGGACCGTCAGGGCGGCCAGGATGATGTAAACCGCCGTGGGGGGCATTCCGCAGCCCAGCACCAGGGCCGAGAGCATGGCGAACACCAGGGCGATCACCACCCAGTCGCCCGAGAAGGAGAGGATGACGCTCGAGAACTTGACGCCGACGCCCGTTAGACCGATCACGCCCACGATGATGCCGGCCGCCGCGCACGCCGCCGCCACCGGCAGGGTGTTCCGGGCCCCGTCCTCCAAGGACCGGAAGACCCGGACCACGCGCGTCCGGCTCGGGACGCGCAGAGACCCCAAGCCCATGATCCCGATCGCCGCCCAGCAGGCCGCCACCGAGGGGTCCGCCCCCGCCGCGATCGCGGCGGCCATCCCCAGAAGCGGCGCAACCATGTAGGCCGAGTCCAGGCACATCTCTCCGGGCGTCGGACGATTTCCGTCCGGCCATCCCCGCAGGGCCCGCTTCACGGCGTCCATGTTCATCATGAGGAAGAGGAAGACCATGAATATCGCCCAGAAGGCGGTCAGCATCGGGCTGTAGCCCAACACGATGAAGACGATGAGCATCACCAAGGGGAGCGCCAGATAGCCGGATTCCGCGAACACCTTCTTGGCGGACGGCAGCTCCGAGCTGGGCAGGCCCTTCATCCCCCGCTTGACCGACTCGATGTCCACGAACAGCAGGACCGCCAGGTAGAACAGGAAGGCGGGGATGGCCGCGGCGACGGCCACCTGTCCATAGCTGATGCCGAGATATTCGGCCATGATGAAGGCCCCGGCCCCCATGACCGGGGGGGTGAACATGCCCCCGGTCGAGGCGCAGGCCTCGATGGCGCCCGCCAGAAGCGGCGAGTAGCCCATCCGCCGCATCAGGGGGATCGTGAACGTTCCGGTCGTGACCACGTTGCCCACCGGCGACCCCGACACCATCCCCATCAGGCCGCTCGAGAGGACGGCGGTCTTGGCCGGTCCGCCGCGGAAGCGTCCCGCGACCGCGTGGGACAGGTCGATGAAGAACTTCCCGCCCCCGGACGCCGCCAGGAAAGCCCCGAACAGGACGAACATGATGATAAAGGAGGAGGAGACGTACATGGGGATCCCGTACAGCCCCTCGGAGATGACGTAGAGGTCCCGGACCATCCGCTCGACGGCGTAGCCCTTGTGCTTGAACATCCCGGGCATCCAGGGGCCGAAGTAGGCGTAGAGAAGAAACAGCGCGGAGAAGGCGGGCAGGACGGGTCCGACGGCCCGCCGGGCGGCCTCCATGGCGGCGATGAACATGATCGCGCCCAGGAGGGTCTCGACCCACGTCGGGTCGTCGACCAGGTCGGCCTTCTCCTCCCATGTGAAGAGGATGTAGAGGCTCGAGACGAGGACGGCGACGACGAAGACCCAATCGATCGCCGTGGGCCTTCTCCGGGCCGCGCCCTTCTTGCGCGCGCCGAGGATCAGAAAAGCCGCCACGCCCATGAACAGCCAGTGCAACACCCGCTGGTCCATGGGCGAGGTGGCGGAGTAGCCGGACCAGTAGAGGGCCAGGACGGACGTGGTGATGAGGATCAGACGCGTGATCCAACCGATGATCTCCGACCCTCGGCCCGCGTCGGAGCCGCCCGCGGCGTCCGGCGCATGGGTCTGATTCCGGGGGACGCTCTCATCGGCCAATTCAGAACCGCTCCAAGGTGGAATGGGAAAATGACTTTCCCCGGGTCATGGACCCGGGGAAAGGTTATCCATCGGAATTCACGCGAGTCTTACAGAAGCTTCTTCTCCTTGAAGTACCGCAGCGCTCCCGGATGCCAGGGGATCGCGGGCTTCGGCGCGTCGGCCATGATCTTGGGCGTGATGTGCTTCAGGCTCGGATGGATCGACTTGAACTCCTCCAGGTGATCCATGATGGCCTTGGTCGCCCTGTACACGATGTCTTCGGACACCTTCGCGTTTGCGATGAAAATGTTCCCCGCGCCGATGGTCGGGTACTTGCCCGGGAGCCCATAGGCCGAGCCGGGGACAATCACCTTCTCATACCGGAATTTGTTGACGGCCCTCTTGAGCTCCGCCGAGCCCAGGGTCAGCAGGGTGAATTTCCGGCCGCTGGCCTGAAGCTCTTTCATGGCGGGAATGGGGATGGCCGCATACATCGTCGCCGCCACCACTTTTCCGTCCACAAGGGCGTTCTTGCCCTGGGAGTAGTTCAGGTAGCTCCCGCGGGTGTCCTTCTTCTTGAACCCGCAGGACCCGAAGGCCGCCGCAAGCGCCGGGCTCGCGCCCCCGCCCGCCGGACCGAGGGAGACGACTTTGCCCTTCATGTCGCAGACGGACTTCAGTCCGGAGCCTTTCAGCGTGGCGATCTGAAGGACGCCCGTGGTGAACCGGCCGAGCCAGCGGTTGATGTCCTTGAGCGGACCGCCTTTCTTGAAGGGACCGATTCCCTTGGATGCCAGCCAGGCAACGCGGGCGACGGAGATCCCGAACTCGGCTGCGCCCTTGCCCACGAGCTTGTTGTTGTGCAGGGTCCCGCCCGTCTGCTCGGTCTTGATCTCGACGCCCGAGACGTATTTGTTGAGCATCCCGCTCATGCCGGCCGCAACGGGAAACCAGGAGCCGCCCGGTTTGGCGGAAGCGAAGGACATTTGCTTTTTCTGCGCAAAGGCCATCCCTGACGCCAGCACCAGGGCCAGCGCCCCGAGGACCATCACCTCTCCTAATCGTCTCATGACCGCTCCTCCTCCAATTGTGATCATCGCGAAGATTCCGCCGCGCGATGAAGGTTCCCCCCGCAAAAAAGCCGGTCCATCAACCCACGCCCGGGGGCAACCCATGAAAGGCCAACCGACCCGCGGCTCAATCCACCCACCGCTTAAAATCCTCGGGATTCAGGTACTCTTCGAGCGGCGTCTCCTGAAAACGAGCGCGCATGAAGAGCGGCGGGACACCCTCCTGCTTGATGGTCTTGTACTTCCAGGGGATGGTGGCGTCGGTGATCATCTTGGCCTTGACGACCGAGTCCCCCGGGATGAGCGAGCGCACGCCCGCGATGGGGTTGTTCCGGTGGGTCTTGGCCTCGGGCGGGCTGTGGGGC
>JASLXW010000117.1 GCA_030740135.1 Nitrospinota bacterium | reverse complement strand
TGGTCGGATTTCGATTCCACCCAGGCGACCCGGCCCACCTTGAACCCCATCGCCTTCAGGATATTGACCGCCCGGTTCCAGGACTCCCCCCGCACCTCGGGCACCCGCGCCTCCCGGGGGCCCTTACTGAGGATGACGGACACCCGCCGCCCGCGCTTCACCCGGCGCCCCGCCGGCGGGTCCTGCCGGATGACGTTGTGCTTCGCCACGACCGGGTCAAACTCCTGGCCCCGGATCCCCAGTCCCAGATCGGACTGGCCCATGATCTCCAGCGCCTCGACGATGTGCTTCCCGGACACGGATGGGACCGGGACCTCCCCTCCGCCCAGGACCACCTTCATGGCCACATAACCGCTGACCGCGCTTGCGCCCACGATGAGGATCAAGAACAGAAAAAAGCGAATCACCTTCATGAACACCGTCATTCGCTTCTCCGGTCCTCCGGAGAGATCCGCCTCCATCCGGCGGCGAAAAACCCATCCGTTCCGGCGTCGCCGGGACGCAGGGCGAAGCACCCGGACCGATCAACGAACCGCCGGGCGGAAGAGAGCCCGTCGGGCAATCGCGCCGAGAGGTCTTCGCGTTGAAAACGGGCGCCCTCCGCGCTTTGCTCGAAGGCCTGAACGACCCGGCCGGCCTCCTCCTCCTCGAGGGAGCACACGCAATAGAGCAATTCCCCCCCCCGCCGCACCGCACGCGACGCCGTCCCCAGAATCTTCAGCGCCAACTCACTCAGGCGCAGGATATCCGCTTCGGTCTTGTTCCACTTCGCCTCGGGGTGGCGCCGGAGCACGCCCAGGCCGGAGCAGGGGGCGTCCACCAAAACGGCGTCAAACGCCTCGCCGCGCGCAACGTCCATTCCGCCGCGGACGGGGGACACCGACCGCAACCCCATGCGGCGCGCGTTCTCCACCACCCGCGCCAACCGGGTCCGGTGCGGGTCCGTCGCCAGAAGCCGGCCTTCGTCCTCCATCAATTCGGCGAGGTGCGCTGTTTTCCCGCCGGGACCCGCGCACACGTCCCACACCCGTTCCCCCGGACGGACACCCAGAAGCGGGGCCATGAGGGCCGCCGCTTCATCCTGGACGGCAAACCATCCGTCCCGAAAACCGGGCAGGGTCCGCACGCCTCCTCCTCCCCGGACGATCAGGACCTCGGAAGAGATCCGCCCCCGCGCCACCTCGGCGCCCGCCGACCGAAGCGCCGCCTCCAGGGCCTCCGGCGTCGAGCGGCGCCGGTTCACCCTCAGCGTCAGGGGGCCCGCCGCGTTGTTCGCGCGGCAGACGCGGACCGCCCCTTCCAGCCCCCACCGCCGCGCCCATCGCCGGACCATCCAACGCGGGTGGGACTCGGCGTCGGCCAACGCGTCCGCGTCCTTTGGCGGGGCCGCATCCTCGGTTCGCCTCCAGCGCTCGGCCTCCCGGGCCAGACGCCTCAGGACCCCGTTGACCAAACCCGCAAGCCCGGCGAACCCCCTTGCCCGGACCTGACCGACGGCTTCATTGACGGCCGCCCAAGGGGGAATCCGATCCGTGAAGAGGATCTGGTAAGCGCCCAGACGCAGGACGTTCAGGACAACCGGGGGAAGCTTTTCGGCGCTTCCGGAAAGGCAATGCGACAGCGCCAGGTCCAGCCGGCCCCGCCATCGCAACGTTCCGTAAGCCAGCTCCCGGACGAACGCCTGGTCTTTCGCGTCGAGGGACTTTCTCGCTTCACACCCCCTCAACCGCTCATCCAGCCGGACGCCGCGGCGTCCGGCGTCCTGGATCAAGTCCAGCGCAACCCCGCGAGCGCCCCGATCCGTTTTCCCCGCCGACCGTCTCCGAACCGCCGTTCCGCCCATCTCTCAGCCCAAAGGAAGCGCATCCACAGATTTCGTATATCTCAAAACAAACCCCTTTTTTCTAAGCCGTGTAATTGTGGATTTATCCAAACCGGGCGCGGCCGCCACGACAGGAGGGCTAGATCACAACGGCCCCTTCCGGCAGTCGATATCCCTGCCAAAACGCCTTGGCATCCATCCGTCGCTTTCCTTCCGGTTGAACCTCCGTCAGGAGCACCCACCCATCGGCGGCGGCGACGCGGATCCCTCTCCGGCCCGGCGGACCCTCCTGAAATCCGCCGATGGAACCCGGGGGAACACCCATCGCTTCCACGCAATTCCCTGGTTTCTTCAAATCTTTGTCATCCGTGGATTCCTCGGACTCGGGCTCGGCCATCCAGACCCGAAGCCAATTTTCACCGCCGTTTTCACCGGCCGCCCCGTCTCCGCCGCGGGCCATCCACCGGGTTCTGGCGACGGGCCAGGGGCGGAGTCCCCGGATACGGCGGCAGATGGCCGCCGCTTCCCGGTTCCAATCCAATACGGCGTCTTCTTTTTTGAGCTTCGGGGCATACGTCGCCAACGCTTCATCCTGGGGGATGGGCGTGAGCATCCCCGCCCCCAAGGAATCGATCGTCTCCATGCAAACCGCCGCGGCCAGCCCCGACAGCTTTTCGGAGAGCGACTCCGCGGTCTCATCCGGCGAGATCGGGCATCGCCGCCGCAAAAGGATGTCCCCGACGTCGAGCTTCTCCACCATTTGCATGGAAGTGACCCCGGTTTCCTTATCTCCCTCGATCAACGCCCATTGGATGGGCGCCGCCCCGCGGCGCCGGGGCAGGAGGGAGGCGTGCAGGTTGACGCACCCGAGCGGCGGCCAATCGAGGAGGTCGGATTTCAAGATGTGCCCGTATGCGACCACGACAATGAGGTCCGGCGACAGGGCCGGCCAGAGTTCCCGGACCGGCCGCGGCGGCTGATAAACGGCAACGCCGGCCTCCACCGCCCTTTGCTTGACCGGCGGGGGCCGCAGCTTCCTGCCCCGGCCGGCGGGCGCGTCCGGCTGTGTGACGACGCCGATGAGCTCGTGGGAGGAGGCCAGCAGGGCGTCGAGGGTCGGAACGGCGAATTCGGGGGTTCCCATCAGGAGGATTTTCATCTATCCTGCCTCTCCGCCCTTCCGGAGTGGTCCTCCCTCCCAGGCGGCCCCCCGACGCCGGCGGCTTGGCCTTGTCCGAGGCCCGCCTTTCCGATGGCGCGACCTCTCCGGAGGCGCGGCCTCAACCGGGGTCAGGCCTCCACGCGTTGGCGTTTTCGGAGTTTCCGCTTGACCAGATCTCTCTTGACGGGACCCAGATAATCAATGATGAGTACGCCGTTCAGGTGATCAAGCTCGTGTTGGATGATCAGCGCAAGATAGCCTTCCACTTCGATCCGAACGTTTCGGCCGTCGGGCAATAAGCCCTCAAGGGTCGCCCGCTCCGGCCGTTGGATGCTCACCTCAACCTCCGGGAAGCTGAGACAACCCTCTTCGCATGTCTGGCTGCCCTCGGCGTTCAAGACCACGGGATTGATCAACGCGAGAACCGCCTCCGGATCTTCCCCCGAGGACGGGTCGGCGACGATGATCCGCCGGCTCTCGCCCACCTGGGGCGCCGCCAGGCCGACGCCGGGCGCGGCGTGCATCGTCTCAATCATGTCCGCGATGAGCGTCCGGACTCCTTCGTCCACTTCTTCAACCGGGTCCGTCTTCTGGCGAAGGACGGGATCGGGAAAGATTCGTATTTTTCTTACCGCCATGGGTTCAAATCATCCATCCGGGAATAGAGGTCCCAAAACCCCTCTGAAATCAGGGATATAAAAGCAGATTGAATATAGCTCACGGCCCGGACGGATTCAACTGAGATGCGCCGCGCGGGGGGTGCGCGAAGCCGGGGTTCTCACCACTCATTCGCCGAAAGGCCTGGGCGGCGCTCGGCGTTCAATCCCGGGTTCACGCACTCGCGAGCACGGTGCGGCGCGGAGGCGCGGGTCGGTTGACCCTCAGCCTCCGCCCAACACCGCGCTGAATCGAAAATCCGCGGAGGCCGAGGCCTCGACGCCAAACCGCTTTTGAATCCGCCCGGCGTGGATTCCCGGTCAATAAAGGTCCATCGGATCGACGTCCACTCCCAACCGCACGCCGGCGGGCGGGCGGAGGTCCTCCTCCGTCCGCCGCCGCGCCGCGCTCACGACCCGCCCCAGTTTCCGGACGGACGCCTCTTTGAGGACCACCTGCCAGCGGAACCTGTCCTGGAGCTTTCCGAAGACGCCCGGCGCGGGACCGAGAATCTCCGGAACGCCTTTCCCGGCCCCCCCTCCCCCCCCCTCGCGCGCCGCCAGGTTTGTCAGGACCAACGCCAAACGGCCGGCGAACTTTTCGGTCTTCTCCGCTGATTCGCCCTCGATTCGGAACCGAACCATCCGCGTGTAGGGGGGATAGGCGAGGTCGCGGCGGAACCGGAGCTCTTCCTGAACGAACCCCTCGTAATCATGAGCGGCGGCGTGGAGGACGGCGTAGTGATCGGGCCGGTAAGTCTGGATGATCACCTCGCCCGGAACCCGCCCGCGTCCCGCCCTTCCGGAAACCTGCGTCAGGAGCTGAAACGTCCTTTCCCCGGACCGGAAATCGGGGATGTTGATGGTCGCGTCGGCCAGAATCACCCCCACCAGCGTAATCCCCGGGTAATCGTGGCCCTTGGCCACCATTTGCGTCCCCACCAGGATGTCGATCTCGCCCCGCGAGACGGCGCCGAGAATCCGTCCGTGCGCCCCCCGGCTTTGAGTCGTATCCCTGTCCATCCTCGCGACGCGCGCGGCGGGAAACAACGCCCGGAGCGAGTCCTCCACCCGCTGCGTCCCCACCCCTTTTGTGTCCAGGTCCATGCCGGAGCACTCCGGACATTTTTCAGGCGCCTGGGCGCGATGACCGCAATAATGGCACCGCAGCCCCCGGCCGGAGAGGTGGAAGGTCAACGAAACGCTGCAAGCCGGGCATTCCGCCGCCCAGCCGCAATCGCGGCACTGCACACAGGAGGCGAACCCCCGCCGATTGAGGAAGAGAAGCGCCTGCTCTTTTCGATCCAGGCGCGCGGCAAGGGCGTCGATCAGCCGCCCGGACAGGAATCCGCCGCCCTCCCGTTCCGCCCCGCTCGACGCCTGGCCGGACTTCTTTCTCAGGTCCACGACATCCACCCGGGGAAGGGACCGATCCTCGACCCGCTTGGGGAGGCCCAGGCGTTCATACTTTTCGGTTTCTCCATTGAAGAAACTCTCCAGGGACGGAGTGGCCGACCCCAGGACGGCGCAGGCCCCCGCCTGCCGCGCCCGGACCACGGCGACATCCCGCGCGTTGTATCGCGGGGTCTCCTCCTGCTTGTACGACGCCTCGTGCTCCTCGTCCACGACGATCAATCCCAGTCGGCGCACCGGCGCGAACACCGCGGAACGGGCGCCGACGATGATGGAGGCGGCCCCCGCGGCGGCTCGGCGCCACTGGTGGATCCGCCCGGACACCGTCAGCCCGCTGTGGAGCTCCGCCACCCGCCCGCCGAACCGCGCCCGGAACCGCTCCAAAAGCTGGGGCGTCAGGGCGATTTCCGGGACCAGGACAATCACATCGCGGCCGAGGGCCAGCACCCGGTCGATGGCCCGCAGATAGACCTCCGTCTTGCCGCTTCCGGTGACGCCCCGCAACAAAAACGCATGGAATCCCCCGGACTCGACCCCCGCGACGACGGCCTTCAAGGCCCGCTCCTGATGCGCGGTCAGGGTCAGGGGAGACCCCGCGGGCGAATGCATTCCCGGCGGAATCAAATCCTCCGGCGCCACCTCCTGAAGCCGGAGCCAGCCGCGGCCCACCAGGGCCTTGAGGGGAGCGGACCTCAGGTTTTCGGGAAGAGAGATCAGGTTCACACCCGTCTGAACGATCTCGATCTGGGATTCCTGCCCGGCGGCTTCCAACACCCGGCCGAGGAGCTCCCGCTGCCGCGGAGAGCGGCGCAGCGCCCGGTCGATCTCTTCTTGAGGCGGCAGGCGCCCGAGCACGCAGATCCGCTGCCGCGCGGCGCTGCTTCGCCCCCCCCCGCCGGGCAGGGCGGCCTTGAGGACCTCTCCCCAGCCCGCGCAATAATAATCCGCCATCCAACGGGTGAGGCGGAGGACATCCTGAGAAAGAACCAAGCCATCGTCCAGAACGGAGGAGACGTCGAGGATCTTCTTGGCCTCGCCCGGCTGATCGGAGGCGGCGACGACGACGCCCGTCAGGACCCTTCCGCCGAAAGGCACGCGGACCCGCTCGCCGCGCCGCGGACGCCCCCGGTCCCGCATGGACTTCGGCGCCCGGTAGGTGAACGTCCGGTCCACCGGGATGGGGACCGCCACCTCGACAAATTCAGGGGATCGTTCCGTGGGCGAATGGCTTTTCATATCGAACCGCTGGTCTGTACAATCCGTAGATTCAAAAGAGATTTGATCCGCAGATTTCGCAGATTTCGCAGATGAAGTGCTTAAAGAACCAAAAGACCGCTTTCGGAATCAAGGGCATCCTGCTTTGTCTTCTTAAAAGGCGCGGCCTTGTTTTTCAAATCTGCGTAATCTGTGTAATCTGCGGATCATGATTCTCCTGATTTTTCCGATCCGTAGATTTCAGAGGGTCCCGTTTTTCAAATCCGTGTAATCTGTGTAATCTGTGGATTCACTGGGTTTTTAGAATTTGATGCACCATTGTGAGTCACCCGGCGGGGGCTGGCAAGACGAACCCCAAACCAACCCGAAGTGGAGGGGAAGAATGATCCTGGAAGGGAAGACCGCAATCATCACCGGGCCGGCGACGGGGATCGGCGCGGCAACGGCCCGCCGTTTTTCACGCGAAGGGGCGAACCTCGCCCTGGTGGACATCGATGAATCAGGCCTGTCCGGGATCGAGCAAGCGTGCCGGGAAAACGGGGCGAACGTGCTGTGCGTGGCGAAAGACGTCTCGGATCTCGCCGCCATGGATGAGATCGCGGAGAAAACGGCGGAGGCCTTCGGAGGCATTGACATCCTCGTCAACAACGCCGCCGTCCGGGATTTCAAACCGTTCATGGAGGTGCGGCCCGAGGAGTTCTCCAGGGCCCTGGAGGTGAACGTCACCGGCTACTTTTTCATGATCCAGAAGGTTCTTCCGTACATGATCGAGCGCGGCGGCGGGAAGATCATCAACCTGGCGTCCATCTTCGGGTTCGTCGGTTGCTGGGGCCTTTCGACCTACTGCGTCACCAAGGGGGCCGTCGTCAACCTGACCCGGACGCTCGCCCTGGAGCTGGCGGACAAGAACATCCGCGTCAACGCCATCGCCCCGGGCCCCATCGAAACGGAAGGGCTGAAGAGGGTGGTCGCATCGGACCCCGGGCTGATGGAACAAAGAGTGCGGGACGTGGCCATGCGCCGCTTGGGAACGACGGAAGAGGTGGCCGAAGCGTGCCTCTTCCTCGCCGGCGACGCCTCGAGCTACGTCAACGGCCACAACCTGGTCGCGGACGGTGGATATTTGACGCACTGAGCAAGGGTGTCCCAGTCCGTTCGGCGTCCCCCCGCAACGGGGCGGGGGGGGGCGCGGGAAAACCCGCGGAAGGGCAACGGCTCCGGACAACGCGCCGAAAGTTCGCGCCGCTCCGGCCACGAAGGAGGAAGTGTCCATGACGCCGGCCGACCACGATCACTTTATGGGATTGGCCATCGAGGAGTCCCGCCTGGCCCTGGAGGCGGGCAACGCCCCCGTCGGGTCCGTCATCGTCCGGGACGGAGAAGTCATCGGGCGCGGGCGGAACCGTGTCAACTCGGACGCGAATCCGACCCTCCACGGCGAGACCGACGCCATCCGGGACGCTTGCGAAAACCTCGGGACGCCGGACCTCTCCGGCGCCACCCTCTATACAGCGATGGAGCCCTGTCCCATGTGCTGCTGGGCCATTGTGGAAGCGGGGATTGAACGGCTGGTTCTGGGCGCCCGGCACGCGGACATGAAAAGGACGGACTACGGGGATTATTCGGTCGAGAAGCTCTTGGCGATGACAAACAGAAAGTTGCACATCGTCACGGGCGTCCGGTCGGCCGAGTGCGAGGCCGTCCGGCGAAGCTGGCCGGGGTGGAGGGAGCCGCGGGCGTAACCCTCCCCAGGGTGCGAGCCCATCTCCTGAATCCTGAAAACGCGCGGGAATCCGGGCCCGGCAATCTAAAGGAGGTGGACCGATGAACCGTTGGATCCAGGAAATGACGTGGCCGGACATCGCCGAGTACCTGGAAAGAGGGGACACGGTGCTGGCGCCCGTAGGCGCAACGGAGCAGCACGGGCCGCACTGCCCGATGGGGACGGACGCGGCGGAGGCCGTCGCCACGGCGGAAGGCGTCGCCGAAAGGACGGATGCGCTGATCGCCCCTCCCCTCTGGTTCGGCTGGTCGCCCCATCACCTGGCGTTTCCCGGGACAATTTCGCTTTCGGCGGACACGCTGACCCGTGCGGCGGAGGACGTCTGTCACAGCCTCATCCATCACGGCTTCAAACACCTCGTCATTCTCAACGGCCACCGCGTCGCCAACCTGGCGCCGCTGGAGATCGCAATTGTCCGCGTGCGGAACACAACCGGCGCGGCGGTGGCCCTGGTGGATCTGGCCCTGGTGGCGGGAAAGGAGATTCGCGCCGTTTGCGAGAGCCCGCCGGGCGGCATCGGCCACGGGTGCGAGTCCGAAACGTCGTTCATGCTCTACAAGTACGCCGACCTGGTTAAGATGGACAAGGCGGCGGACCGGATTCCCGAAGTGGGCGAATTTGAACACCGGTTCGTCTCGGTGGACCACGCGGTGAACAGGATTGAGAACATCAAGCTGTCCTTTCCGCCGACCATCGAGGAGTGCGGCGGGGACCGGGAGGTCTCCGGCGTGGGAGGCGCCCCGACCCTGGCGACAGCGGAAAAAGGGGAGAAGATCTATGACGCGATCGTCGCCAACACGGCCCGATTCGTGGAGTCGTTCAAGAAATTCCCCGTGACCATCAAGGGGACTTTCCCGCCGCTTTGACCCGACCGGCCGGGCATTGAAGATTTGAAAAGGTGGATCGGTCAACCCGGGAGAAGGGCCGAAACCAAACCCGCGCGGGAATTGGCAAATTCGGGATGTTCATGGTATTCTCCCGCAATCCGCGGTTGGAAATGGAGACGGGATTCCCCTGAAACCGCTTTTACTTTTTCCAGTTGAGAAGACCCGGTTGACACCGAAAAAGATCCGTGGGAGCAGAGTTGTGATGAAGCGAATGCGGAATTTGGCGATCAGTCTGATGATGGTTCTGGCCATAGGGGCTTGCGGCCTCTTCGACTCCTTCGATAATGGGGATCGGGAGCCGATGTCGGATTTCGAGATTAATCGATACCGGTATGAGTTTTATCTGAAGATGGTTCCGGCGCAACGCAATTATTATGAAACATTGCCAAACCGCGGAGCGCGCGATGCCTACCTCCGCCAGTTGGGGCTGCTGAAGTCCAGGTCCCGAAAACGAAGATGAGCGGTGGTTAAGCCGGAAGAAAAAAATTCCTGCGAGGGACAGAATATTTGGTACATAAATTACCTAATGTTCCGCCTTGGGTAAAGACAGATCTCCAAGTGTTATCACTAGACAAAATGGGCGATGTCCTTAAATTTCTTTGATTTGATCTGCCTATATGTCTGTTATTCTATTGGACCATCTGATTGACTGATATTTAATATAGTGTATATATTCTATGGAAGCAGTGTATCTCCATTAAATATCTTTTCTTATTGTTGGCATTCGCACCCATTTTTCTCATTCAAGGGGTTATTACAATTTATGGACTTGCTGTCAGCAATACCCCTCGCTATGTATTGCAATAGGAACATGGCATTATCATGGGAGTCGACCGGGAAATTCTTGAATCGTGATTGGAGGTGAGCCATCGAAATCAAAACCTTGGTCGTAGATGACCATGTCATGTTCAGGCAGGCGATGTCCGTCTGTCT
>JASLXW010000116.1 GCA_030740135.1 Nitrospinota bacterium | reverse complement strand
AATTTCGGACATCGAGGAGAAGAGACTAACTCAAAAAGTGGTACAACTTTAGGGGACAGGGCAAAACCCCAAAATAGAACACCCCCGAATTTTTACTCCCATAGTTCGCCCCTTCACCGGCCCCACAACCTCAAGGCGTTGATAGAATTGCCAGGGTTGCAATCCTCACCGGGGGGTGGGGGAGGAGGAGGGAGGCAACCCGCAACCCGAGCGCGGCGGACGCTGGTATAATGCCCGGATTGATTGGAGGAGAGACCTTGGCCGACGAAATGGACCGGAAGGATTTTCTCAAGAAGGGCTGGATGGGCCTGCTCGCGCCCTTTTTCCAGGAAGTGGACAAGGAGAACGACTGGCTGCCCCCCGGGGACGCGTTGGCGCCGGGCCGCCTCATGCGGCCGCCGGGGGCGATCCCGGAGCCGGACTTCCTCTCCACCTGCCACCAGTGCGGGACGTGCATCGAGGCTTGCCCGGCCGACGCCATCCGGTTTGCCAAGGACGGCGAGGACCTTCCGGTCAAGACCCCCGTTATTGTCGCGGCGGAGTCACCCTGCGTGGTCTGCGAATCGCTAGCCTGTATGAGCAAGTGCCCCTCGGGCGCCCTGCTGTCCGTTCCCCGGGAGTCCATCGAGATGGGCCTTGCGCAGGTGGACATCGGGACCTGCCTCGCCTGGAACGGCGACGACGAGGAATGCCGGGTGTGCTTCGACATGTGCCCGTTCAAGGGGACCGCCATCACATTCCACGAAAGCGCCGCGGGCGGATTGAATGGGCCGGTGGTTCACGATGAGGCCTGTACGGGGTGCGGGGTGTGCGAGTATTACTGCCCGGAAGGAAGGATCGCCATCACCGTCGAGCCCAGCCCGAGGGCGGTCTGAGTCCCCCCCCCGCACGTTTCTCGCGAGCCCCAAGACCCGACTTGGCGGGCGCCCTTCGAGGGGTCGAATGCAAAAGGCCGGGCAAGGGGTCATCCGACCCGTGGGGTCAACCGACCCAAACGCCCGGCCCACCCGTCGGTGAAAAGCTGGTTTTATTGAGAAGTGCGGCGGGCGTTTGGGTCGGACGACCCCTTGCCCGCCTTCCGAGTCTTCGCGACCGCCCTGCCCGTAGTTTGGTTTTTAGAATCCGGCCGGGGTCTGGCCGATCAAGCCGACTCGGACGACGCGGACAGGCCTTTGAGCGTCAATTCGAGATCCTCGACCAGGTGCCTCATCTCGTCCTTGACCGTGGCGGGGAGCCTCTTCAGCCGTTCGCGGGCGTCGGCCAGCACCTCGGCCGCGCGTCGCAGGCCTTCCTGCCGCTCCCGGTTGTAGGCCTCCTTCACCCGCTGAACGGCCGTGCGGATGAAGCCGTGGAATTCGTCCGCGGCCAGCTTGTCGTGGGTCAGCTCGTAAAAATGCAGGCCGACGATTCCGTGCCGGACGGCTTCGGTGAACCGGGCGGGAAACTTCAAGACCATCCGGAAAAGGAAGCGGCCGTAAGCCCAGCCGTACCTGGACGTAGGAATCATCAAGATCGACTTGATGAAGGCCCAGATTCGTTTCAGGGAAAGCGGCGCCGAGGCGAAGGAGACGCCTTCCAGGTTGCGGAAGAGTGTCTCGACCCGGTGGAAATAGTTCTTCGGCTTCCCGTAGACCTCGAGCAGGACGTTTTTGTAGGCGTCGACCAGGATCTTGGAGTCCTGGACGGTCTTGTAGTTGAAGCCGAATTTGAAGGTGTTGTCGCCCACCCCCGGGGCGTTGGCCTCGATGAGGCGTTTCTCGGTCTTGAACCGGTCGTACAGGGGGCTGCCCGGAACGGCCGTCAACAGACCCGTCATGGCGACGGGGACGCCCGAGTCCTGGATGAACCGGATGAGGTGCCGGTCGATGTCGAGCGGGTCGTTGTCGAAGCCGATGATGAACCCCGCCATCACCTCCATCCCGGCCCGATGAATCGCCCGGACGGACTCCATGAGGTCGAATTTCACGTTCTGGAGTTTGCCGGTCTCTCGCAGGCTCTCTTCGATGGGGGTCTCGATGCCCAGGAAGACGCTGTCGAAGCCGGCGGTCTTCATGGCGGAGAGCAGACCCGCGTCGCCGGCCAGGTTGATGCTGGCCTGGGTGTAGAACTGGAAGGGGTTTCCGCGCTTTTCCTGCCACTCGATCACGTGCGGCAGGAGCAGCTTGGCGGATTTCTTGTTGCCGATGAAGTTGTCGTCCACCCAGAACACGCTGCCCCGCCATCCCTGGTCATAGAGCAGGTCGAGCTCCTTGAGCGTCCGCTCGGCCGATTTGTACCGGGTGGTCTTGCCGAACAGCGCCGGGATGTCGCAGAACTCGCATTTGAAAGGGCAACCGCGCGAGATCTGAATCGCCATCGAGACATAGTCCTTCATGTTCAGGATATCGTAGCGGGGAGCGGGGGACGCGCTGATGCCCGGCGATTCGTCACGGAGGTCCAGGACGATCCGCTCCCGGGACGTGATCAGCCGCTCGAGAGACTCCACGAACCGGGGGCTTTCGGCCTCGCCGAGCACAAGGTGCGCGCCGGCGGGCATCTCCTCCGGGGAGGAAGTGGCGTCCGGCCCCCCCACGACCGTGGGGACGCCGGCCCGCCCGCATCGCTCGGCGATCCATTCCACCGAAGGGCGCTGGACCATCATCCCGCCGGTCAGGACCAGGTCGGCCCAATCGAGGTCCCTCTTCCGCAGGTTTCTGGTATTGAGATCGACGAGGCGGACGTCGTGCTCCTCCGGCAGCAATCCGGCGACGGTCAACAGGCCCAGGGGGGGATGCGTCGCCTTGATGCCCAGGAACTTCAACGCCCGCTGATAGCCCCAAAAGGTCTCGGGGAACTCGGGGTAGATCAAAAGAATTCGAGACATGCGATCTCCTGTTCGGGGAGATGGACGGAGCGTGTGCGCCCCGGCTCCATCTCCGCCCCAACTCCCCCCGCCCCCGAAAATCGCGGCGGGGGAGGATGCTCATTGGCCCGCGTAATGGAAATCGGTTATTTCGAGGCCATCCCCCTCACATCGATTGTATGTGTCCTTGGGGGAATGCGCAACCGTGAAATGCGAACCGATGGGCCCGGACCCCGGCGGCCCGATCCCGAATGCCGCGGCGAGGCGGAGACCCGCGTGACTTTCCGTCCCGGCGCGCGGGCGATCCGAATCAGGATTTCAGGCAACCCCCGATCTCTTTCAGCGCCTGGTCGATGTCTTCGTCGCCGACGTCCAGGTGCGTCAGGGCGCGGAACCGGGTTTCGCCGAGAACGCTCACGAGGACGCCCCTTTCCTTGAGCGTCGCCCCCAGGTCCCGGGCCGTTCGGCCCGTCCCCGCGATGTCGAAGACGACGATGTTCGTCGGCGTGATCCCGAAGGGGAGCGTCACGCCGGGGATCGCCGCCAGACCCTCCGCCAGCCGCGCGGCCCGGGCATGATCCTCAGGCAGCCGATCGACGTTGTGCTTCAGGGCATAGCGTCCCGCCGCCGCCATGATCCCCGCCTGGCGCATGCCGCCGCCGAAGACCTGGCGGTAGCGTCTCGCTTCTTCGATCAGGTCTTTCGGCCCCGCCACCAGCGAGCCGAAGGGCGCGCCGAGGCCCTTGGACAGGCAGAAGGAAAGGGTGCTTGCGTGCCGGGCAATCTCCGCGACGGGCGCGTCGGAGGCCGCGCCGGCGTTGAAGACGCGGGCGCCGTCCAGGTGAAGGGGAACGCCGCTATCCCGGGCGACGTCCCGGATGGCCCGGAGGGAATCCATCGGGTAGACGGCCCCGCCGCCGCGGTTGTGCGTGTTCTCGACGCAGATGAGACCCGTGCGCGCGCGGGGGAGGGTGGGCGGCTGGATGGCGGCCTCGACCTGTTCCGCCGAGAGGAGCCCCCCCTCGGTTTGGACGGGCCTGCACTGGACGCCGGAGAGGGCCGCGGCGCCGCCCGCCTCGAAATTGTAGATGTGAGACGTTGCGTCGGCGACCAGCTCGTCGCCCGGCCGGGTGTGGATCCGGACGGCGATCTGGTTCGCCATCGTCCCGGAGGTGACGAACAGGGCGGCCTCTTTGCCGGTGATCTCGGCCGCTTCGGCCTCGAGGGCGTTGACCGTGGGGTCCTCGCGGTAGGAGTCGTCGCCGACTTCGGCCTCGGCCATCGCGCGCCGCATCCCGGGGGACGGGCGGGTCAGCGTGTCGCTTCGGATGTCGATGGGTTTCTGCACGCTCACGGGGTCAGTCCTTGAAAAGGGGGAAGAAGTGTTTGGCGATGAGGTCGATCTGGTCCGGTTCGGTGGACGTGGGGTGGATGATGAGGTGCTGAAGGCCCACCCCCTTCAAGTCCGCGATCGTCGCGCACATGTCGTCGATCGTCCCGGTCAGGTAGCAGGCCTGAAGGTGGTTCCAGTCCCGGTGGGTTCCCATCGCGAATTCAAAGTGGGGCCGCTGGATCTCCAGGCACTTGCCGCGATCCTTGGACTCGACGATGTGGGTGAACTGGACGTGGGCCAGTTGGAGGGTCTTGGGGTCCCGTCCGACGGAGGCCACATGCGCCTGGGCCGCCGCCAGGTCCCGCTTGACCCAATCCTTGTAGCCGGTGTTCCGGACGACGAAGACGTCCGCCTTGGCGATGCGCCGCAGGACGCTCTTGGCGATGGTTGTCTTGTCGGGCGAGAGGTCGGTGCGGACCCGGGAGCCTCCCGCCACCCACACCTCCGGCATCTTCGGGGGGAGGGGGTCGATCCGGACGTCTTTGAACCGGTAATGCTTCCCCTCGAAAGAGGCGCTCTCGTGCGTCAGGAGGATCCGGACGGCGTCGAGGATCTCATCCGTCCGGGCGCCCCGCTCGGAGATGTGCGTTCCCGTCACCTCGAACTCGCGCTCGTACCAGCCGGGGCCGATGCCGAAGACGTACCGCCCGCCCGAGAGGAAGTCCAGCGTGGCGATCTCTTTGGCGAGCAGGACGGGGTTGCGCAGGGGGAGCACCAGGATGGAGGTCCCGATCCGGACGCGCTTGGTCACCGCCGCCACGTGGGAAAGGACGGACATGGGCTCCAGCCAGGAGATGCCGTACAGACCGGGTGCGTAGAGGAGGTGGTCGATGACCCAGACCCCGTCGAACCCCAGATCCTCGGCCTTCCGGGCGTACTCGCGGATTCCTTCCGCCTCCGAGTAGTCCATCTTGTGGCGGGAAAAGGATGGAATCCATGCACCGAATTTCATGTTGCTGTTCCTTGGCGGGCTGATGTGGTTCTCTCAGCAAGGTTGTGGGAAAGACCGAATTTGGAAATTCGTTTCACGCCGGAGTATGACCCAGCCACTGAATGGATGTCCAATGATCCCGGGCCGGGCAAGGGGTCAACCGACCCGAACGCCCGGCCTGCCGCCTTGAGGAAAGATATGTGCGCCGGTTAATCGGTAGGGTGGGCATCCTGGCCGCCATCCACGGAGGAAGACGAATCTCGATCCGCGAACATCGACAGACGGTAGCGGTTCCGTTCCTTGAGCCACAGGAGGAGCTTTTCGTCGCGCTCCCGCAGAAGGTCCTGGCGCGAATGCCCCGCGTAATCGTAAAACCCCTTGCCCGACTTGAGGCCGAGGTCTCCGCCGTCCACCATGTCCGACACCACCGGCGGCACTTCTTTCGCGGCTGAGATCTCCGGGAATATGCTCTCCCAGACGAGCCGGAAGGTGTCCAGCCCGCCGAAGTCCGGCACCTGCATCGGGTCCAGGATGGGAAAGCGAAGGGAGATGCCCTCGCGCATGACCGCGTCGATCCCTTCGGCGTTCGTGACGCCGTCCTGGATGAGCGAGACGCACTCCCGGTAGAGCGCCGAGGCCAGCCGCACGCCGATGAAGCCGGGGATGCACTTCCGGATCAATACCGGGGTGCCGCCGAGGGCCTTCAGGATGGCCATCATCGCGTCCGCCGTCTCTTTCCCCGTTTCGGGGCCGAGGACGACCTCGACCAGGGGGACGAGGTAGGGCGGGTTCCAGAAGTGGGCGATGATGAGGCGGCGGGGGCCGGGAAAGTCGGGCGCGAGCTCGAAGATGTTCAGCCCCGAGGTGGTGCTGGCCACGAGGGCCTTCTCCGGGGCGGATTTCCCGATCTCCCGGTAGATCTCCCGCTTCGCGTCGGGGGATTCGGGGATGGCCTCGAAGACTAGGTCCGCCCGCGCGAGGCCTTCGGAGAGGTCCGTCGTCGCGGAGATCCGGCCGAGGACGGCCGCCACGCCGTCGCCGGGTCCCGCGCCGTGTTGCGCCAAGAGCGAGAGGTTATTTTCAATCTGCGTCCGAGCCCGGTCGAGGGATTCCCGCTTCCGGGCGATCAGGACCGCCTCCCACCCGTGGTGGGCGAAAAGCTGGGCGATGCCGTGCCCCATCGTTCCGGCGCCCACGACGGCGAGCCGCTGGCTCAATCGCTGACCTCCTGACCCACTGTTTGGTTAAAAGCCGGTGAGCGACAGACGCCCCGCCTGAATCGGCGAACGTCTTGGCGAATCCCGCGTCCCCTTTGCCTATGGTATTCGGAGATTTGCGCGGGCGCAAGAATCGGGGGAGTTCCCGAACAATTCCTCTCAGCCTCGTGCGAAGACGATCGTCAGCGGAGGAATAAGGAATGCTTCAATCCACCCCGCCCGGGTGACGCACTCCCAGAGAAGGACGATTCAGGATGATTGAATAGGAATGAAGGAACAACCTGGTGGGGACGCGTCCCACTACTCCTTGACCAAGTGACCGGGAATCTGCTGCTCGGGCGGGGTGAGGACCTTCACGCCCGTCGTTTTCTCGATGTGCCGGACAAACTCGAACTTCATCTCGACCCCGCTCAATTCCAGATAGGGCACCTTCTTCGCCCCGATTTCCGTCTTCGCGACGATGAAGTCGCACGCAAGCCCTTTCAAGGCTTCAACCAGGAATTTTTCGAACTCCTCCAGCGTCCGGACGGTCACCGCCTTCTCCACGCCCGCCCCCCGGGCCATCGCCGCGAAATCCGTATTGCCGGAGCTCGCGGAGGGCTGTGCTCCAGTGCTCTCGTAGACCTCGTTGTCGAAGGCGATGATGGTCAGGTTGGGCGGCCGGAGGTTTCCGATGTCGGGGAGGACGCCCAGATTCATCAGAAGGCCGCCGTCGGTGTCCAGGCCGATGACGCTGCATTGGGGGAGGGCCTTCGCGAGACCCAGGGCCACCCCGGCGACGCCGCCGACGGGGGCGTCCAGATTCGCGGGACCGGGGCGTAGCGCGTTCCATTCGTGGGCGGTGCCCCCGCCCGTATGGATGACGAGGGTGTCTCCCACATGGCGCGACAGAACCTCGAGGCATTCATATCGGTTCACCAGATGTCTCCCGAAAGGATGAGGGCCACGGGGAACAGGGATGCCTGAAGGGTCTTCCGCGCCTTCTGAAAGGCCCCCGGGATGTCCTCCGGACGTTCCATTTTGAAGTAGGGGATTCGCAGGGAGTCCAACATCGGCTCCATGGTCACACCGTGGTTGATGGCCCACCAGTTTCCGTCCCCCATGACGCCCCGGTGGCTCATCAGGAACATGACGGGTATCCCGAAGGAGATGCCGAGGCGGGCCAGGTATTCGCTGGCGACCCGGAGGCCGGAGTTCTCCATCATCATCAGCGGGCGCTTGTCCCCGAGCCACGCCCCGCCGCAGATGCAGGTCGCCACCGCTTCATTGCCCGCGGTGTGCAGCTCGATGTCGGGGTCCTCCCGGATCAGGAAATAGAGATCGCGCAGGCGGGAGTCGGGGACGCAGACGACGAAGTCAATTCCGGCGGCCCAGCCCCTTCATTTTTGAATTCGGGTGCAATGGGCGGATTATAAGAAATTCGTGATTTCCTGTCAATTGTGATCGGTATTCGCGGCCTCTTGAGATGAATCTGACCCGCTTGGGGGGGGGGAGGGGGAGGGGGGGGCTTCGACTTCATCCAGGCGGATATCCGGGACGCCGGGGCCATGTGCGAGGCGATCGGCCGTGACCGCGATCTGGACGCCGTTCTCCACCTGGCCGCCCAGGTGGCCGTCACCACGTCGGTCACCGATCCGAGATCGGATTTCGACATCAACGCCCTGGGGACTTTCAATGTTCTGGAAGCCGTCCGCCAGGCGCCGTCCGACCCCATCATGGTCTACGCCTCCACCAACAAGGTTTATGGCGGCATGGAGGACGTCGCCGTCGTCGAGAGGAACGGCCGCTACGCTTACGAGGATCTGCCGGGCGGCGTCCCTGAATCCCGGACCCTGGATTTCCACTCCCCGTATGGCTGCTCCAAGGGGGCGGCCGATCAATACGTGCGGGATTACGCGCGAATCTACGGCCTCAGGACCACCGTCTTTCGTCAGTCCTGCATTTACGGTTACCGCCAACTGGGCGTGGAAGACCAGGGGTGGGTGGCCTGGTTCACGATCGCGGCGGTCCTGGGCAAGCCCATCGTCCTCTACGGGGACGGAAAGCAGGTGCGCGACCTGTTGTTCATCGATGACCTGATGGACGCCTATGTCCTCGCCGTCGACGAACCGGCCCGCGTTTCGGGCGGGATCTACAACTTCGGCGGAGGGCCGGAGAACGTCCTCTCGCTCCTGGAGCTCCTGGACATGCTAAAGGCGCTGAACGGCGCGGACGTCGAGCGTTCCTCCGACGACTGGCGGCCGGGCGACCAGCGGGTGTTCGTCAGCGACATCACGCTCGCCGAACGGAAGCTGGGTTGGAAGCCGAAGGTGGGCGCCGGCGAGGGCGTCCGCAAACTGCACGCCTGGGTGGTGGAGAACCGCGGAATGCTGGAAAAAATCTTCTGAAACCGACCTCCTCTCGCCGTCCCCGTCCGATTGATATGCTGCGCCCGTTATGAGCGTCGGCGCGCCCGAATTAGGAACGTCCCCGGCCCCGGATGCCCGCCGTCGGATGACCGGCCGGCGGCTTCTGTTGGGCATTCTCGTCCTGGCCCTGGGGCTGCGTCTGTGGGTCGTGGTCGACGCGGGAAACGCGCCGCCCGTCTCGGACGGTGTCGAGTACGACGGGTACGCCGTCAGCCTGCTCTCCGGCAAGGGATACCAAAACTTTCACGAGGGCGCCCTTCGCCGCTCGGACCGCCTGCCGCTCTATCCGATTCTCCTGGCAGGATCGTATTGGGTGTTCGGCCGGTGGTTTGTCCCGGTCAGGGTTCTCCAGGCCCTTCTGGGCGTGTGGACCGTCTGGCTCCTGATCCGGTTGGGAAGGAGGTTTTTCCCAGAGCCCGTGGCGCTCCTGGGCGGGCTTCTGGCCGCCGTCTACCCGGCGTTCCTGTGGTATTACGGGCCGGGGTTTATCCTCACCGAGACGGTTTTCCTCCTGACCGTGGTCCTGGCGGTCGAGCGGACCGCGGCCCTCCTTCAGACCCCGCCGGAGCGGGGCGCGGCGGCCGGGCGCGCGGCGGGATTGGGACTCGTCCTGGCCGCGTGCGCCTTCACCAAGGGCCTGGGGATTCTCCTCCCCATTTTCGCCCTGGGGTATCTCGCGGCCTTCTCCGGGTGGAATTGGCGGATCGTCGGCGCGCGCACCGGCGTGGCGATCATCGTCTTCTTGGCCTGTCTCGCTCCCTGGCTCCTCCGAAACCATCTCATTCACGGACGGCCGGTCTTCAGCACGAAGGGGGGACACGTCTTCTGGGAATCCAATAATCCCACGGCGCGCGGGGGCTGGGCTCCCGTGAACCCGCAGGACCAGGACCGCGGGCCCGGACTCAGCGCGCGGCAGCGGGCCTACCTCGCCGAGCGCGCGGCAAGGATGCGCGCCCGCGCCCCCGAGGTCCGCGCCATCGAGGCCCGGCATCCCGCGGCCGGTCTGTCGGAGGCCGATGCCGACAAGGCGGACATGGCCAAGGGCTGGGATTTCCTCTTGAGCCATCCCGGACGGGTCCCCAAGCTCCTGTTCCGGAAACTGGTCCTGCTGTGGAAC
>JASLXW010000115.1 GCA_030740135.1 Nitrospinota bacterium | reverse complement strand
CAATAAAACGGCCCCCGTGTCTCATATGTCTTGAACCCATACACGAGGTTGCCGGACGGACGAATGCTGGGTTAGACTTTCGAAAGAGGTTCTTTCCTGCCCTGCCGATTGTTCCGGAACCTTGGCCCCCCCGCGGTCCGCCGGGGGGGACCTTCCACCGTTAGAGGACCCGGCGTTATCGAATCCGCATCGACCGACTTGATCCTCGGCATCGATCCGGGCCTTTCAGTCACGGGATACGGTCTGGTCCGTCCGAAGCCGCTCCGCACGTCCGGCCCCTCGGAAGCCGAGTTCGTCGAGGCCGGCGTGATCCGGACCTTGGACGCCGATCCCCTGGACAGGCGCCTGTTTGAGATCCAGCGGGGCGTCGAGGAGGTCCTGTCCGAGTATCCCCCGACCGCCCTCGCGGTCGAGGCCCTTTATTCGCATTACGCCCATCCCCGGACGGCGATCCTCATGGGTCACGCGCGGGGCGTGATCTGCTGCGCGGCCGCTTCCCGGGACATTCCGGTCCTGGACTACGCCGCGACCCACATCAAGCGGTCTCTGACCGGAAACGGCCGGGCGCCGAAAGATCAGGTCCAGCGAGCCGTCGCCTTCTTCCTGGGATTGCCCGCCGCGCCGGAGCCGCCCGACGCCGCCGACGCCCTCGCCGTCGCCCTCTGCCACCTCGAGGGCCAATCGAGAGAAGCCGCCCTGAACCGATCATGATCGCGACCATCACCGGAACTTTGGCCCGCGTGGAAGAGGATTCCATCCACCTGCGCGTCGGCGGGATCACTTACCGGATTCTCGTGCCCGCTTCTCTCCTGGAGCGCCTCCGGGCCCGGTGGAGGAGCGGCGCCGGCCAAGGGGGCGAAGACGGGGAAGAGATGACCTTTCACACCCTGTACTACATCGAAGGAAGCGCCGGCATGGGCAACGCCTATCCCCGGCTGGTCGGGTTTCTTCATCCGAAAGACCGCGAGTTCTTCGAGCGCTATACGGCCGTGCCCGGCCTGGGGGTGCGGAAGGCCCTGCGGTCCCTGACCCTCTCCGTCCGCCGGCTGGCCGAGGCCATCGAGCACGGGGATACGGCCGCCCTGGTCAGACTCCCCGAGATCGGAAAGCGGACGGCGGAGAAGATTGTGGCCGAGCTTCGAGGCAAGGTCTACGAGTTCGCCCTCATCCCGTCCGAGGGGGAGGAGGGCCCGGAGGAGCCCGCGCCGGAGGACGACGGCCTGCGGCCGCAGGTGATTGAGGTGTTCACCCAGTTGGGCTATAAGAGGGCCGACGCGGACGCGCTGGTCCGGGACGCCCTCGACCGAGACCCGGCCCTGGATTCGGTGGATGCCGTTGTCAAGGAAGTCTTTCGCAAGAAGGGCTGAGGGGTTCCCGGATGACCCGTGAACGACTCGTGATGGGTGAGCCTCTCTCGGTGGAAGAGGAGGTCGCGAACGCCGCCCTTCGGCCCCGGCGCATGGAAGAGTTCGTGGGCCACCGCAACCTGGTGGAACGGCTCCGGATCGCCGTCGATGCCGCCCTCCAACGCGGAGAGCCCGTCGATCACATCATCTTTTACGGCCCCCCCGGTCTGGGGAAAACGACCCTGGCCCATATCGTCGCCCATGAGATGGGCGCCCGCCTTGTGACCGCCTCGGGTCCCGCCATCACCCGCCCCGCCGACTTGATGGGGATTCTCACCAACCTGGATGCCGCCAGCGTTTTGTTCCTGGATGAGATCCACCGCCTGCCCGTGACCGTGGAGGAGTTTCTCTTTCCGGCCATGGAGGACTACCAGGTGGACTTCATCATCGACAAGGGGCCTTTCGCCAAGAAGATCAACATCCCCCTGAAACCCTTTACGCTGATCGGCGCCACCACCCGGGCCGGCCTGCTGTCCGCGCCGCTCCGGGAGCGGTTCGGCATTTTCCATCACCTGGATTTTTATCCCCCCGAAGACCTGGCACGGATCATCCGCCGCTCGGCCAAACTGCTGGATTTCCCGTTCGAGCCGGAGGCGGCCGACCTGCTGGCCGTCCGGTCGCGGGGCACGCCGCGCGTCGCCAACCGGCTCCTCCGCCGGGTCCGGGATTACACGGAGGTGAAGTCCGACGGAAGACTGACGGCCGGCGCCGTCACCGATGCGCTCGCCCTGGAGGGGATCGACGAGGCCGGCCTGGATGAGTTGGACCGCCGCGTCCTGAGAATCATGCTGGAAGTCTACCGGGGAGGGCCCGTCGGCCTCGAGGCCCTGGCGGCCACCCTGAACGAGGAGCCGGACACCCTGTCCGACCTCGTCGAGCCCTTCCTCCTCAAGTCCGAGCTCCTCATCCGCACCCCCCAGGGCCGGCGCGTCACCGACGCGGGGCGCAGACACCTGGGGCTGCCGCCCATGGGTTCCGACGGCGTGGAGCGGGACCGCGAAAGCGCGGACTCCCCCCAGGAAAAACTCACGTTCGATCCCGAAGCCGCGGGCGGCCGGGACATGTCCAACTGAAAGAAGTTTCGCTCGACGCGTCGGGAAAGAACCGGGGGAGGTCTTCCAGGATGGGATTCGGCGCGGTGCTCTTCGCCCTGGGAGGGCTCCTGACGCTCGACGGAAAGATCCCCTGGCTGGGGCGCCTCCCGGGAGACATTCACATCAAAAGGGAAAACTTCCAAATCTACTTTCCCCTGGGAACCGGTCTGGTCCTGAGCGTGGCCCTGTCTCTTCTCCTCTCTTTGTTATTCCGGAAGTGATCCGCGCCTCGAAAAGCCTCGCCGGCCGGGCCGGACCGGTTCGCCGGGTTCTCTCCCTCGCGGCGCTTCTCGCCGTCTTCGGATTTTCGGCACCGGCGCGGGCCGACTTGCCGGTTCGGGTGCTCCTGGTCCGGGGAGGGCTCTCCGTCCGCGTGTCCGCGGACGCGGCGTTGAGGGTCTACGCCCTGGCGGAAGAGCGTCTTTTCTACGCCGCCGAGGGAGGCGGGTCCGCCCTCGTGCGCGCCTGGGGAGACCGGGTTCTGATCGGGGAAGCGGGCGGACGCCCTCTGCCCGCCGGGGGGGTCAGGTTCCGTGCGTTCGGCGGCCCGATCCGGTTGAACGGGACGCCCTACCGGGGCGCCGTCGACGTCGCCGCCTCCGGGGGCAGGCTCTGGGTCGTCAACACCGTGCGGCTCGAGGATTACCTGCGGGGGGTTGTCGGCCGGGAGATCCCTTCCGGGTGGCCGCAGGCCGCCCTTCAGGCCCAGGCCGTGGCCGCGCGCACCTTCACCCTGTTGATCCGGGCGCAAGCGGACCGCAAGGCGAAAGGGCGCGCCCTGTTCCACCTGACGGCCGGGACCGGAGACCAGGTCTACGGCGGCATCCCGGCCGAGAACCCGGCCATCGACGCTGCGGTCGCCGCGACCAATGGGCTGGTCCTGACGTATGGCGGCAAGATCGCCCGAGCCTTCTTTCACGCCTCCTCCGGCGGGCGAACGGAGGCGGTCGGGGCCGTCTGGCCTTTGATCGGTTTCCCTTACCTGCGGGGCGTCCCCGTTCCGCGGGAGCGCGGCGACCCCGCGCAGGCCTGGCGGGCCGCGGTCGGGTTGGGGGCGTTCCGCCGGGCGCTGGCGCGGTCGGGCCGGTATGTGGGAAGGATTCGATCCGTCACCGTCGTGGGGCGCACCGCCTCGGGCCGGGCGTCCCGGGTGCGCGTTGACCACCGAGGCGGGCGGCTCACCGTCCGGGCGGCCCTGCTTCGTCGGGTCCTGGGCTATACGCGGGTCCGAAGCACGCTGTTTCGGATCGAACGAAACCGGGATGTCCTGACCTTCCGCGGACGCGGGTACGGTCACGGCGTCGGGATGTCCCAACAGGGGGCTCGACTCCTGGCGGAAGGCGGCAAGACTTACACCGAGATCCTGGCCTTTTTTTATCCGGGCACATCCCTTCAACGGGCGGAGGAAGCCGCCTTTCCCGACGCGGAGCTTCTCGTCCCCCAGGAAATCGATGACCTGAGCCTGCTTCTTCGGTGAAGGCGTGGAGGCGTCATCGGCGCGGCTCCGGATGGCTTCATGGATCGGGGCGCCCGCGTCGGCAGGGCGCTGAAAAGTTCCGTCCAGGGACCTCTCCGGAGGTGTTATTTCCCCTCGATCCGATATCCCGGACAAAGCAAGGCAAGATTCCTCGCAACGCCCGGAAAGACATCAACCGCGATTTTGCGGACCTTCAAGAGTTTTTCAGCGGCCTGTGGGGGTAAACGGACGGGGACGCCGGTTGATCTCGGGATCACGACGCGCGGCTTCCCCGGCCGGACCCGTCCCCTCGCGGAGGGTTCTCCATGAATCTTTCGGATTTCGAGTTCGATCTGCCGGCGGACCGAATCGCCCAAGCGCCCCTGCCCGAGCGGGACGCCTCAAAACTTCTTGTCCTGGACCGGCGTTCGGGAGAGATCGCGCATCACGCCTTCCGGGATCTCCCCGACCTGCTCGACCCGACGGACCTGGTGGTCGTGAACGACACGCGCGTGATCCCCGCCAGGCTGTCGGGCCGGAAAGAAAAGACGGGGGGGCGGGTGGAAATCCTGTTGGTCCGGGAGCGGGAAGAAGGGCTCTGGGACTGCATGGCCAAAGGAACGGGCCGTCTGCGGCCGGACACGGCCCTCGCGTTTGAAGACGGCGTCCGGGGAGTCGTCGAGACCCGACCCGACGCGGACAGGGTGCAAGTGCGGTTTTCCCCGAAAGCGGGTTTTCGCGAATGGGTCGGCCGGCGGGGCCGCGTTCCTCTCCCGCCCTACATCCGGCGTCCCGAAGCGCCCGAGGATCGGGAGCGCTATCAAACGGTTTTCGCGGAAAACGCGGGCGCGATCGCGGCGCCCACGGCGGGCCTTCACTTCACCCCCGAGCTCTTGAAACGGCTCGAGGCGCGCGGAATCGGCCGGGCCGCGCTGACGCTGCACGTCGGACCGGGAACCTTTCGGCCCATCCGGGCCGCTCGGGTGGAAGACCACGTCATGGATGCCGAGGAAACCCACATCCCGCCGGAGACGGCGCGGAAGATCCTGGAAACCCGGGCGGGCGGCGGGAGGATTGTGGCGGTGGGAACAACGGTGGTTCGGACGCTGGAAGGCAGGGTCGAGGCGAGCCCGCGCGGGGAGATCTCCCTCCGGCCCGGACGGTCGGCGGTGTCCCTTTTCATCACGCCCGGCCACCGGTTGCGCTTGGTCGGCGGGCTGGTGACGAATTTCCACCTGCCCGGCTCAACCCTGCTCCTGCTGGTTGCGGCGTTCGCGGGCCGCGAGCGAATCCTCGAGGCTTATGATGAGGCGCTTCGGAAGGGTTACCGCTTTTACAGCTACGGCGACGCGATGTGGATCCGCTGAACCGTCACGTTCCCGGATCGAGAGACCCCTTGTCCACCGTCCCGCGCCGCGGATCCAGTGCGGTCTAAAGCTCGAAGGAAGAAGCCGCCTGATTCCCGTTCACCGCTTCCCTGAAATGCTTTCCCGATTTGAAGCGGACGACCTTCCGGGCCGGGATGGGGGCCTCTTCGCCCGTCTTCGGGTTTCGGCCGACGCGGTCCGATTTGCTCCGGACCCGGAATGATCCGAACCGCCTCAAGATGACGGGCTCGCCATTTTTCAGGGTTGATTTCACGACATCGATGATCGTTTCGACCGCCTCTTCGGCCTTGACCTTTGTGAGTCCCGTATCTTCCGCCACGCGGCTGATAATCTCGATCTTGGTCACGGAAACGCCCCTCCCTAAATCCGTTTCGGCATCTGAACGCCCGGATGACTGATCCAGCCCGTCCGAAACAAGTTGTCCACTTCCTGTGAGATATATCTTACATATCGCAGAACTCGAAAAAAATCAATGTCTTTTGAACTCTTTTGAACACACGGAAACGCTTCGCCGGTGCGGCAGCAAGGGGCCCGGCAATCATGGAGCCCCAAAAAGCCCCCCCCAAAATCGCCGGAAGAATCCGAAATTCTGAAAAGGCCCGACCCATTGTTGATGAGCTTGCCGAAATGAAATCGGGCCGGGGCCGCGGATCAGCCGACCCGCGGCCCCGGCCCGAGAATGTCGCTTGCGGAGGTCTCCGCCCCCTGGGCGGGGACGCAAGGGGGGGGGAGCTTCAGATCCCTTCCGGGTGAAGACGGCGATGAATCCTCATTCCCGTTTCCGGGAGTCGCTCAGCCTTCCTCCAGCGGGGGCTGCACCTCGTCGACCGGGAGCGCCCCATCCGGGACGTCCCATTCGAGATTTCCCTCGATGATCTCCTGGAGGGCGACGACTTCGGGATCCTTTTCGTCCGTCTCGATCAGCGGCAGCGAGCCCTTGCGGAGCTGCATGATTCGCTTGGCCAGCAGGTTGGTCAGCAGGAAACGGTTTTGAACACGGTCCATTGCTTGGGTCAGCAGAGACTGATCCGCCATCGATGATTGCTCCCTTTCGTCCAGCTCTTCCTTTGCGGCGTCGGCTCAAGAGGTGTCGGACTCCCGTGCGGCGCCCGAAATCAAGCTCCTGAAACGGGCGCGGCGGGACCGCCGCTTCCGGCCGAACGCACGACCTCGACAAATCGCATTCTCAACTCAGCCAGGATCTGTTCGAGAAGCCGATCTTCTTCCTCGGTGAGGTTTCCCTGGGTTTTCTCCCGGAGAATGCCCAGGATGTCGACCATCTGTTTGGCGCCTTCGATGTTGGCTTCCGGGCTCCCACCCGACGGGTCCGGGACCACGCCCAGGTTGATCAATGCCGTATTCGCGAGTGACAGAATAAATCCTGCGAAATCCGGCTGCGGGAGGCCGCCCGGCGGCTCCTCCCCGGCTGCCGTTTCGGGTTCCGCCGGAGCGCCGGGGTCGGGCGCGGCTTCCGCCCGCTCCGGCCGGGGCTCCTCCTCCGCACTCTCCTCTTCGTCGCGTTTTGATAGGCGCCGATCCTTTACGGTAAAGCCCCGACTTTGTTCCGTCTCTTCCGACATTGCCGGTCTCTCCTTCCACCAACGGTTAATCAGAAGTCTCGCCGCCGATTGTGCGCGATGTGGCCAGCCGACCGAGGGTCAGCCGAACAGCTTCCGCTTCTTCCGGCCTTTTTCCGGCGCTTCGCCCTCTTCCCCCGGATGACCGGTGGCCGGCGCCGTTTCGGCCACTTCGATCTCCCGGAACTCCTCCATCAGCTCTCGCGCCCGGGAGGACAGTTTCTTGGGCGTCTCGACGTAAACTTCCACGACTAGGTCCCCGGGCGACCCGCCGTGGACGTCCGGAATGCCCGCTCCCCGCACCCGGAACCGCTCGCCCGATTGCGTGGTCTCCGGCAGGGTGATCCTTCGGTCTCCGTTCAGCGTGGCGACCTCCACCTTCCCGCCCAGCGCCGCCAGGCCGAAGGAGATCGGCGCGCGGCAGAACAAGGTTTTTCCGTCGCGCTGGAAGTGCGGATGGGGCTCGACCGTGATGTAGACGTAGAGATCCCCAGAAGGTCCCCCGCCCGCCCCGTCCTCGCCTTCGTCCTGAAGGCGGAGGCGGGAGTCGGTGTCGATGCCGGCCGGAACCTTCACCTTCAAGGATTTGGTTTGTTCCGTCCTGCCCGTCCCGCCGCACTCCCGGCAGGGATGCTCGAGCACCCGTCCCGCCCCGCCGCATTGCGGACAGGGCGTCGCGATGGAAAAGAAACCGCTCGAGTGCTGCACCTTGCCGCGCCCGCCGCACGTGGCGCACGTGACGGGAGCGGTCCCCGGCTCCGCGCCGCCGCCGCCGCAGGGCTCGCACGTCTTCAGCCTGGGGATCTCGAGGGTGATTTCCGTCCCCAGCGCCGCGTCCTCGAACGGGAGGCTCAAATCGTACCGCAGGTCGTGGCCCCGTTGTGGTCCCCCGCGCCCCCGCCTTCGCTGGCCGCCCCCCATGCTGAACAGGTCGCCGAAGATGTCTCCAAAGGACGAGAAGATGTCTTCGAACCCCCGGGGACCCTGAAAACCGGACCCTTCGAGCCCCTCGTGGCCGAACTGGTCGTAAATCCCCCTCTTCTCCGGATCTTGGAGGACTTCGTAGGCTTCGGAAGCCTCCTTGAACCGTTCTTCGGCTTCCTGGTCGCCGGGGTTCCGGTCGGGGTGAAAGGCCTTGGCCTTACTCCGGTAGGCCTTCTTGATTTCCTGCTCGCCGGCCCCCCGGTCGACATCCAGGACCTCGTAGTAATCGCGCTTGACGCTCATGAACTTTCCCGCTCGCGCTCGGGGGGCCCGGTTTTCAATTCTTCAGGGGGTGGACCGGCTGGCTTGCCGACCCGCACACGGGCCGGCCGCAACAATCGGCCCTTGAGTAAATAGCCCGGAAGCACCTCTTCGGCCACCTGATTTTCCTTCGCGGGGTCATCCACTGAAACGACGCCGACGGCCTCATGGACGTTCGGGTCAAAAGGCCCGCCCGCGCTTTCCACCCGCTCCAGTCCGTGAGCCTGAAGCGTCTCATACAGACGGTCGTGAACGAGCCGGACGCCCTCCAGGAGGGCGGCGGGGCCTCCGGACGCTCCGGTTTCGAGGGCCCGGTCCATGTTGTCCAGGACCCCGGTCAGCTCCTCCACCAGGCCGCCCAGGGCTTCCTCGGCCCGCCGGCCCGCCTCTTTGCGGATCCGTTCCCGAAAGGCTTCGTTCTCGGCGCGCTGGTTCTCGACGAACGTCTTCAGCCGCTCTTCGTTTTCCCGGGCGCGCGCCTCGAGTTGCTCGATGTAGGTAGGGAGGACGGACGGCGCCTCCGCGTCTCCATCATCCTTTGGCTCCGCCCAGTGTCTCCGGTCAACGACCGAGACCTTGGGCCGCGCCGTTTCGTCCTTTTCCGGCATCTTGGTCGGTTCCTTCCGTTTTGGGCCTTCCCGCGGCGGACTTCATCCTCCGGCGGCCGGCGGCACGGCCGTTTTGACCTGGTTGGCCATCACGGTCGCTTTCTCCGGAAAGGGACGACGCCTTGGTGGTCCACCGGCGTCAGGGCCGTGGAGGTCTCCCCGTACTTTTCCTTGAGCAGGGTCCACATCTCTTGGCGGATGAATTCCTTCATTTCTTCCATGCGCCCTTGTTGGTCTTCCATGCGGTCCAGGAGGTTGAGGATGACCTGGACGCCGGCCAGGTTGACCCCCATCTCCCGGGTCAGGTTCAAAATGGTCTGGAGACGCTCGATGTCACGCCGGGAGTACATGCGGGTGTTTCCCGGCGTCCGCTGAGGCGAGACAAGGCCTTCCCGCTCGTAGAGCCGGAGGGTCTGTTGGTGGACGCTCAGCAACTCCGCCGCCACGCGGATCGTGAACCGCTCCTTGTCCTCGCCGGCGCTCATCGGATCACGTCCTGACTTCCTCTCTCGGATTCGCGGGATTCATCCGCTCCAGCTCCCGGATGAGGGCCTTGGATTCGTCGCTCAGGTCCTTCGGCACGACGACATGGGCCGTCACATACAGGTCCCCCTGCCCGTTGCCTTTCAGGTGAGGCATGCCCTTTCCCCGAAGCCGGAAAGTCTGGCCGCTTTGGGTCCCCTCGGGGACGGTCATTTTGGTCTCCCCCTCCAGGGTGGGCGCCACGACGCGCGCCCCCAGGGCGGCCTCGGAGAACGTGACGGACAGCTTGACGTAGAGGTTGTCGCCCTTGCGCTCGAACAGGGGATGCGGCCGAATTTTCACGACGATGTACAGATCCCCGCTCGGCCCCCCGTTGTAGCCGGGCTCGCCCTTTCCGGCCAGCCGGATCTTCGAGCCGTTGTCCACCCCCTTGGGGATCCGGACCCGCAGGCGCTCCAGCCCGATGTTGCCGTCCTCCCGGCGCCGGTTCAGGGAGATGCTGACCAGTCGTCCTATGAAGGCGTCGTCCAGATTGACCTCCAGGGTGTAGTTGATGTCGTTGCCGCGCAGGTTCTGCGGCCGGGAAGGCGCTTGCTCCCGGGCGGCGCCGAAGATGTCGCTGAAGATGTCGCCGATGGCCCCCCCCCCGCCGCCGCGCCGGGCGGCGGGGCGGGGGCCGCCGCCGCAGGGG
>JASLXW010000114.1 GCA_030740135.1 Nitrospinota bacterium | reverse complement strand
CGCTGTTCATCTTCCAGCCGAAAGAGGTCACGTCGCCCGTCCGGACGATGTTCTTCAGCCTCACCTCGGCCGGGTCCAGGCCGATCTCCTCGGCGAACATGTCGATCGAGGTGTCCAAGGCCAGGTTTCCCTGCGGGTTGCCGAATCCCCGGTAGGCCCCGGTCGCGGCGCGGTTGGTGTAGACGAGCCGGAGGTTGGAGCGGAGGTTCGGGACGCGGTAGCACTGGTCCATCCGGTAGGCGGTGGTTCCGGCGATGGCGACGCCGTAGTCGCTGTAGGCCCCGTTGTCGGCGATGAAGTCCATGGCCTTGGCCGTGATCGTCCCGTCCTTCATCCCGCACAGGCGCACGGAAAGGTTCATGGGCAGGCGGGGGCGCGCGGCCAGGAACTCTTCTTCCCGCGTATAGACGAGGCGGACGGGCCTGCCCGCCTTGCGGGAGAGCAGGGCGGCGATGAGGTGGACGCTGTGCTCGAACTTGGAGCCGAAGGCGCCGCCGATGAAGGATTGGATGATCCGGATGTCGGCCGGGTCGATGCCCAGGGCCGGCCCGTAGACGAAGCGGACTATCCCGGGGTGCTGGACCGAGGCGTGGAGGGTGAGCCTGCCGCCCGGCGCCCAGTCGGCCACGGCGGCGATGGGCTCCATGTAGGCCTGGTGAACCAGGGAGGTGCGGACCTCGTTCTCGATGATCACGTCCGCCGCGGCCATGGCCGCGTCCACGTCCCCCCGGGTGAGGTTCAGGTTGTAGGCGATGTTGTCGGGCTTGTCCTCGTGGATGGGCGCGCCCCCGGCCTCCCCGGCCGCCAGGGCTTGTTCCATGTTCCCGTAGGTGGGCAGGGGCTCGTACTCGACGTGGATGAGCTCCAGGGCCTCTTCCGCCGTGTCGGGGTCGGCCGAGGCCACGGCCGCGACTTCATCTCCCGCGAACCGGACCTTGTCCAGCGCCAGGATGTGTTCGTCGGGCTGGATGCAGCCGTAGGTCCTCTTGAGGGTGTCCGCCGCGGTGACGACCGCCCGGACGCCGCGCAGCGCTTCCGCGCGGGAGGCGTCGATGCTCAGGATCTTCGCGTGGGGAAAAGGGCTGTGGAGGATCTTTCCCCAGAGCATGCCGGGGAGGATCAGGTCCGAGACGTACCGCCCGCCGCCCCGCGATTTCTCGGCGGCCTCGATGTTGGAGGCCCGCGTGCCGATGACGGAGAATTCGCTCATGCCGGTCCGCCTCCCGAGAGGATCTTGCCGGCCTCGTGGACGGCCTCTCGGATTTTCTGGTATCCGGTGCAGCGGCACAGGTTGCCGCACATCCACAGGCGGACTTCGGCGTCGGTGGGGCTGGGGTTTTCGTTCAGCAGGGCCGCGCCGCACATGATCTGGCCGGGCGAGCAGTAGCCGCACTGGATGGCCCCGTATTTCACGAAGGTCTCCTGAAGCGGGTGCAGCTTGCCGTCCTGAACGAGGCCCTCGATGGTCGTCACGCTCCTTCCGTCGGCGTCCATGGCGAGGATCGAGCACGAGCAGACGGGCAGGCCGTCCAGGTGGACCGTGCAGGCCCCGCACTCGTGCTGGCCGCAGCCCTCTTTCGTGCCGGTGAGACCGAGGTCGTAGCGCAGGACGTGAAGCAGCGTGGTGTGGACCGGGACGTTGAGTTCCTGGACCTCTCCGTTGACCGTGATCTCGATGTCTTTGCGCATGGCTCCTCCGAAATCAGCCCGAGGCGCGCTGGAAGGCCGCCTCAAGGGCGCGCCGGACGAGGACCCGGGTCAGGTGAACGCGATACTTGCCGGAGGCGCGGACGTCGGTGATCCCGTCCAGTCCGTCCGTCACCTTTTCGGCCGCCGCCCGGCACAGGTCCTCGGAGAAGGTCCGGCCGGAGAGCAGGGCTTCCGTTTCGGGATGCCGGAAGGGCGTCGGCCGCGCGGCCCCGACGGCGATCCGGGCGGATCGGACGGTGTCGCCGTCCCGCTCCACCACCGCCGCGACCCCCACGACGGCGATGTCGAACCCGCGCCGCAGGCAGAACTTCTGGTAGTCCCAGCCGGCCCCCTCCGGGAGGGGGGGCACCCGGATCTCCGTCATCATCTCTTCCGGCTCTCTCCGGGTCTCGAAGGCGTCTTGGAAGAAGTCGTTGATGGGAACGGCCCGTTTTCCCGATTTGGAGGTCAGCTCGACCTCGGCGTCCAGGGTCATCAGGACCGGGCCGATGTCCGAGGACGGCTCGGCCAGGCAGAGCGCGCCCGCGACCGTCGCGATGTTCCGCACCTGGACGGATCCGACGTCGCTCGCGACGTGCGCCAGGTATTCACGGCCGTGATCGCCCCTCGCCAGATTCCGGTAGACGGCGAGGCCGCCGATGCGCAACGCCCCGCCGTTCGAGTTCTCGATGTAGTCCAGGCCGGGGATCTTCTTGACGTTCAGTAGGACGGCCGGGCGGGCGATGCGGAGCTTCATGAGCTTCAACAGCGCCGTTCCGCCCGCGAGGATCAGGGATTCGTCCCCGTGCCGGGCCAGGAGGTCGCAGGTCTCTTCTACAGTGGCGGGCTCATGGTATTCAAATTGTCGCCACATGGAACTTCTCCGCCTTCCGTCGGACGGCAAGAGGCAGGCCGTGTTTCAGCCGCCGGCGGCGCCCGCCGCGCGGACGCCCCATCCCTTCCCGGGACGGACAAGGGCGTCTATATCCAGAAATCCGCCAACGCCTTCCGGGAACGGGTTTTTTTGGTTTGCAACACAGTGTACACTAATGGAGCCGCCGATTCATTGTCAACCCTTGAAAGGACCCGGGCTCAACGGCCCGGCGTTGTAAGGAGGAGTGCACGGCATGACGGCAACCGCCATCGTCAACATCGGAAAGCTCGTCTCCGGGGATTGCCGCCTGGGTCTTCCGGACGCCGACGCCGTCCTCATCCGGGACGGCCTGATCGACGCATTCGGCAGGCGGGCGGACATGGACCTCTCAGGGGCGGACCACGTGGTGGACGTGAAGGGGATGACCGTGGCCCCCGGCCTGATCGACGCCCACACCCACCCGGTCATCGGAGACTGGCACCCCCGTCAGAATGTCCTCGGCTGGATGGAGAGCGCCTTCCACGGCGGCGTGACGACGATCGTCTCCATGGGCTCGGGCATGGTCCAGGGCCGTCCTTCGGACCCGGCGGGCGTCAAGTCGCTGGCGATCCTCGGGGCCAAGGTGGGGCAAAACTATCGTCCCGGGGGCGGGCTGAAGTTTCACGGGGGGGCCGTCATCCTGGAAAAGGGCCTGGAAAAATCCGATTTCGAGGAAATGGCCCGGGAGGGCGTCAAGGTCGTCGCGGAGGTCGGGGCGGCCGGGCTCAACCGGCCCGAGGACATCGAACAATACCTGGATTGGGCCCGGGAGGCGGGGATGGTGGTCCCGCTGCATTTCGGGGGCCGATCCGTTCCGGGCTCGGCGAGGATCTATGCGGACGAGGCGGCCGAGCTCGACCCCGACGTCGTTGTTCACATCAACGGCGGCCCGACCTCGGCCCCGGCCGAGGAGGCCGAGCGCCTGATCGACGCCACATCGGCGTACCTGGAGGTGATCTACACCGGCAACTTCAAGACGATGTACGATTTCGTCATGCTCATGAAAGAGCGGGACCTCCTGCACCGGGTTCTGATCGGCACCGACAGCCCGGTGGGCGCCGGCGTCGTCCCCCTGGGGATGATGAGGACGGTCCTTTTTGTCTCCTCCTTATGCGGGGTTCCCGCCGAAACCGCCCTCGCCATGGCGAGTGGCACAGTCGCCGACGCCTACCGGCTGAACACCGGGAAGGTCGAGATCGGCCGGGAGGCCGACCTGCTGGCCTTGGACGCCCCCTGGGACTGCCACGCCCCGGACGCCCTCGGGGCGATCGAGTTCGGCGACGTCCCGGCGGTCGCGATGATCATGGTGGACGGCGAGGTCATCGCCCACCGGGCGAGAAACACAACCCTCACCGACCGGCGGATCAGCGTGGACGGAAAGGAGGCGACGTTCGCCTCGCGCGAGGCGATCATGTTTCGGTGAAAAAGGGGGCGGCGTCCGGGAAGTTTTTTGATCGGCGCGGGTTGCGTGAAAATGACTTCGACTTCTTGAAAAATGTATACTTTCCTTCTCGCTATCAACGTGGTTATCGAACAAAAGGAGGTCGCCAGATGGCTTCAACCGCAATCGTCAACATCGGAAAACTCGTCTCCGGCGATTATCGGACGGGTTTGCTGGACGCCGACACCGTTCTGATCCGGGACGGAAAGATCGCAGAGATCGGCAAGCAGGCGGACATGGACATCACCGGCGTGGACCACGTCGTGGACGTGAAGGGGCTGATCGTCTCGCCGGGCCTCATCGACGCCCACACCCACCCGGTCATCGGGGATTGGCATCCGCGCCACAGTGTCATCGGGTGGATGGATGGCGTGCTCCACGGCGGGGTGACGACCATCGTCTCCATGGGCGCCTCGACCATCCAGGGCCGGCCCTCGGACCCGGCGGGGGTGAAGGCCCTGGCCATCCTCGGGGCCAAGACGGGCCGGAACTACCGGCCGGGAGGCGGGCTGAAGGTCCACGGCGGGACCGTCTTCCTGGAGAAGGGGCTGACGAAGGCCGACTTCGAGGAGCTGGTCCGCGAAGGGGTCGGCGTCGTCGCCGAGATCGGCGGGACGGGCCTGTTCGAATACGACGACGTCAAGAAATACGTGGATTGGGCGCGGGAGGTCGGGATGGTCGTCCCCATGCACTTCGCCGGCCGGTCCGTCCCCGGCTCGGCCCGGCTCTACGCCGATGAGGTGCTGGCCCTTCAGCCGGACGTGGTGGTCCACATCAACGGCGGGCCGACCTCGGCCCCCACCCACGAGGCCGAACGGCTCATCGACGGAACGAAGGCCTACCTGGAGGTGATCTGCAACGGCAACTACCGGACGATGTACGACTTCGTCCTGCTGATGAAAGAGCGGGACCAGCTCCACCGCGTACTGATCGGAACGGACAGCCCGGTGGGGGCGGGGGTTATGCCCCTGGGGATAATCCGGACCGTCCAGTTCGTCTCGTCCATGTGCGAGATCCCCGCCGAAAAAGTCCTCGCCATGGCCACCGGCTCCGTCGCCGACGCCTACCGGCTGAACACCGGCAAGGTGGAAGTCGGTCGGGAGGCGGACTTGATCGCCATCGACGCGCCCCTGGACTGCTACGCGAGCGACGGCCTCGGGTGCATCGAGTTCGGGGACGTCCCCGCGATTCGGATGATCATGGTGGACGGGGAGGTGATCGCCCTCAGGGCGAGGAACACCACCTTCTCCGACGTCGAAGTGAGCGTCGACGGCAAGGAGGCGACGTACAAGACGCGCGAAGGCACGCTGTTCTCGGCCATCAGCGGCTGACGCCCGCGCCGGCCCCTTAGCCTTTCAGTCAGCCTCTCAGGGAGCGGGCCCATGCTCTTCAAGAACGCCACCATCGTCACGATGGACGCGGCGCGGCGGATCATCCTGGACGGGGCCGTCGCGGTGCGGGGCCGCCGTGTCGAGGCCGTCGGTAAGTCGCGCGAGCTGGGCCGCCGGTTTTCGACGGACGAGACGATCGACCTGCGCGGCGGGCTGCTCCTGCCGGGGCTGATCGACGCCCACGTCCACTTGGCCCAGGCCCTGATCCGCGGGTGCGGCGAGGGTCTCCCCCTCATCCGGTGGCTGACGGAGCGGGTCTGGCCGCTGGAGGGCTCATACGTCGGCGACGAAGGAAAGATCTCCGCGGAGCTTTGCGTCCTTGAAATGCTCAAATCCGGAACGACGACGTTTCTCGAAGCCTTCCTCGCGGAACGCTACGGCCTGGACGCCATCGCCGAGGTCGTCCGCGATTCGGGCATCCGGGGTTATCTCTCCAAGATGATCATGGACGTCCCCTCATACGCGGGCAAGGAAGAGGTCATGTTCCACGGGATGAGGGAGGACCCATCCACTTCGATCCGCCTGGCCCGGGAGATGCACGCCCGGTGGAATGGGACGGAGGACGGGCGCATCAGGGTCTGGCTGGGGCCTCACGCCATCGGGGCTTCGTCGGAAGAAGGTCTGCGGGGCGTCGTCGCGCTGGCGAAAGAGCTTGATACGGGGATCGACATGCACTTCTGCGAAACCCGGGATGAAGGGGTCTTCATCCGGGAGAGATACGGGTGCTCCCCGACCGGGTTTCTGGAACGGATCGGCATGCTGGGCAAGAACGTCCTGCTCATCCACAGCATCTGGATCGATCAAGCGGACATCGGGCGGATCGCGGCGACCGGGACGAACGTCGTCCACAACCCCTCCGCCAACACGAAAATGGGCTCGGGGATCGCGAAGATCCCGGACATGGTCCGCGCCGGGGTCAACGTGGTCCTCGGTTGCGACGGCGGCCCCAGCAACAATACCCACGACATGTTCCGCGAGATGCGGCTTGGGTCTTATCTCCACAAGGGCGTCGCCACGGACGCCGCTATCATGCCCGCCGAAACGATGCTCGAGATGGCGACGGTCAACGGCGCGAGGATGCTGGGGGCGGAGGAGGAGATCGGCTCCATCGAGCCCGGCAAGCGCGCGGACCTGACGGCCGTGGACATGCGCGGCCCGCACCTGGTTCCCGCGCCCGATCCCGTCGGGACCCTGGTGGCGTCGGCCAACGGGTCGGACGTCTCCCATGTCATGGTGGACGGAAGGCTTCTCGTCCGAAAGGGGAAGGTCCTCGCGATGGACGAAAAGGGCGTTCTCAAGCGCGCGGCCAAGGCGGCCAAGGAATTGTACGCGAGAACCGGCGTGAAGATCCCCGTCGCCTGGCCCATGGAATGAGCGCCCCGCCCCAACGGGCCGGACCCACCCGGACGGGGAAACCGATGGGCGGGCCGCGGCGGCGGTTCCGTGTTAGATTTGTCATCTCGAATCAATAAGAAAGGCCGCATCGCACGGGAAGGCCTTGGACCGCTCCGTGGCCGGAGCGCCTCATGGACGGCTGAGAGGGGAGGAAGTGAAGATGGCAGAGACTTCTCCGCAGGGATGGGATGGTCCCATCGAGGACTACCCGCTGACCAACTATCCGGATTTCGAGCCGGGCGCGCCGCCCCGGGTCGAGGTTCTCGAGCAATACGGCTTCCTCGACGAGGTGGAAAACATCTGGGGCTCCCGTTGGGGGGGCGGACAGGGGATCGGCAGGCTGCGGGAGGTCGCCCTCATCTGGCCGACCGAGCACGAGGTGGACCCCCTGTGGGAAAAGGACCGCAACTTTTTCTTCCTCCGCCGGGTCCGCATCGACCTCGAGCGGCTTCAGCGCGGGTTCGAGAATTATGCCAAGCTCCTCGAGAGCCTGGGCGTCAAGGTCCGCTGGATGAAGGCGCCCCATAGCTGGGGGGCCTACGGGCCCATGCGGAAGCTGTTCATGGCGGCCTTTCCCCTCGTGATCAAGGGGGGCGCCATCGTCTCCCGCCAGGGGCACGCCTCCTACATCCGGGGGCTGGAGGTGAACTTCACGAAATTCTTCGCCGAGATCAATTGCCCGATCCTTCACACGATTCACGGCCACGGGATCTGCGAAGTGGGTGTTTTCGTGGCGGTGGCCGAAGACGTGATCATGGGCTACCGGTCCTGTTCGTCCAACGAGGACGGCCTGGCCCAGGTCCTCTCGGTGTTCGAGCGCAGCGGCGTGAAAGAGACCCCCATCGCCAACTGCGGGACCGTCATCAATGATTTCGAGGCGGGCGGGGAGTTCCATCTGGACATGGTCTTCGGCGTGGCCGATCTCCGGGTGGCGGTCGTCTACCCGGGATACCTGGATTACAACGTCTACCGCTGGCTGAAGGAAAAGAACTTCCGGATCATCGAGGTCCCGAAGGACGAGCACCACAAGGTTTATCCGGCCAACTTCATGGTCATTGAACCGGGGAAGATCATCATCGACGCACAGGCCAAGGAGACCATCAAGCGCCTGCGCTCGACCGAAGTCGAAGTCATCGAGTTCGACACCACCGGGCTTCAGGCGGGGACGAACGGGATCCGCTGCGTCACGCTTCCCCTCGTCCGCGACCCCGGTCCCGGCCTCGATGATTGACCGAGAGTCATCCGTGTTCCGACATTCAAGGAGAACGAACCCGTGAGTGGAGATCCCCGCTACAGCAAGCCGGACATGTACATCGTAACGCCCAGGGTCCCCCGCCAGCCGGCGGGCATCGCGAACTATTTCACCGAGATGACCCGCAAGGCGGAGGAGATGGGGTACGACCGCGCCTGGAACATCGAGACGAACGACCGGGACGCCTTCGCCCAGGCCACCCTCCAGATGCTGGGGTCCTCGACGATCGGCGTCGGGACGAACATCGTCAGCTACTTCAGCCGCACGCCCACGCTCCTCGCCATGGGCGCCTTTACGCTGGATGAGCTCTCGGGAGGACGGTTCATCCTCGGGATCGGCCCCGGCGGGACGCAGATCATCACCCACGGCCACGGGATCGCCTTCGAGAAGCCCGTCCGGCGCTGCCGCCAGACGCTGGAGATCATCCGGCCGCTCCTGCGGGGCGAGCGCCTCACGTATGAAGGCCCGGATTTTCACATCCAGCGGGACTTCCGCCTCCGGCTCGGCGTGGAAGGCCGCACGGTCCCCATCTACATCAGCGGGATCAATCCGAAGATGCTCCAACTGGCCGGGGAGATGGCGGACGGCGTCATCATGACCCACTTCCCCCTGGAGGCCCTCGAGGACGTAAAGAAGAACATCGCCATCGGCGCCGAGCGCGCGGGCCGCGACCCCTCCGAGGTCCACCTCTTGTCCAACCAGCCGGTCGGCGCGAACCGGGGGGACGGCCCGACGAACCTGCGAAAGGCCGTCTGCTGGCACCTGGCGTCGGAGACCTTCAACTGGTTCGTGGACCACACCGAGTGGGGGGAGCTGCGGGAAAAGGTCCGGAACCTCTGGTGGGAAAACCGCCGGGAGGAAGCCGCCGCGGCGGCCGAGGACAGCTTCATCGAGACCTTCGGCCTTGGATACAAGGACGACGTGATCCAGGAGCGGATCACGAAGTACCTGGAAGCGGGCGTGGTCCCCGTCCTCGATGTCCACGGCGTCCGCAAGGGACACGAGGAAGAGGACACGATGCACGTCCTGAAGCTCGGGACGGAAACGTTCCGGTAAAGATAAAACCCCTTGGGGGTACATTTTGAAACCTGCCCCCCCAAGCCCCCCTCGAAAACGATCATTTCGCCAACGGGGGCGGGCCATACAGCCCCGCCCCCTTTCGCAAGAAGCCTTCGGGATGGTGCGATTTGAAATCCTTGCCCTCACCCGCTTTACAGGAAAAAATCCCGGCTGTCGGCTTCACAAGTGAATTTCAAGCGGAAGCGGACGGCGGATTGACCTGTTCAATGGTTATCGCCGGGCGTAAGATACATATTTCAGGGACGAGGCGCGTCGGCACCATCCCGTTAAAGACCTTCATCCGCTAATTTATGCGGCGCCAAAGCCGTTCAGGTTCTCATGGCGCGAGTTGACCCGTGAGGGCCGCTCAACCCCTTCGTTACGGATTGGAACACCGATGAGCCGGAAAGAACTTGAGCTTTCGCCCGAAGCCTTGAGGTGGACGTGCGACCCGGAGATTTTCCCCTTCGAGACAACCGAGGGGTGCGAGCCGCTTTCGGGCATCATGGGCCAGGACCGGGCCGCCCGCGCCCTGGACTTCGGCTTGGGGATCGACCGGCCGGGATTCAACATCTACGTGGCGGGAATTCCCGGGTCGGGCCGGACCTCTATCAGCGTGGATTACTGCGAGCGATGGGTCGCGGACAAGCCCGTTCCCAACGATTGGGTGTATGTCCATAATTTCAGGCGCCCCGACCAGCCCGCGGCGCTCTCCCTGCCGGCGGGCCTGGGCAAGAAGCTCGGACAAAACATGGAAGAGCTCTTGCAGGACCTGCTCACCGATATCCCGAAGGCCTTCGAGGGCGAGGGCT
>JASLXW010000113.1 GCA_030740135.1 Nitrospinota bacterium | reverse complement strand
GCGACGAGCACGGTTTCACGGGCGGTTACACCATCGTGAAGGACTACGTGCGGGAGCGGCGGTTGCGGTCCCAGGAGGTCCCGTCAAACGAGCTTTGCGGGTCCACCTGAACGCGCGCCAACTCAAGCTCCTCGTTCAGGTATCCCGCAACCTGAGGCAGCGTCTCCGCCGCCAGGACGGGCAGGTCCCCCGCCACCGCCGCCGCGTCGGGCAGGCCGACCCCCGTGAAGGCGGGAAGCCCGCGGGAGAGGTCCACCTCAACCTCCACCTCGTAGGCATCCATGCCGAGAACGGCCGCCGATAAGATCTTCGCCGGCGACTCGTCCCTCCCATTTTCATCCCCGGCGTCACCGGGATGCCCAATCGCTCGTCTAGAGACCCCCCGCGAATCTTGCCCTTTCAGATGACAACCCCGGAAACGGGAAGGGATGACAAATGGGATTTCACGACAGAACAATCGGCAAGATGACAATCCTTTCCGCGTCGTGATCCAGCAACGCAAGAGCCTGACCCCAACCAGGCCTTCGCATTTTCCAGATACAACGGGCGATGGAGACCGAAAGGTAATCTCATGATCCAGATCATAGAACGAACAAGAGGTCGTGGATACCGTCCAAGTGGATGCCCGGCGGGCTCCATCTATCTGAATGGAACCAAATGGCAATGTGCGTCGGCCATCTCATCCACCAAGAAACAGAACTCGAAAAATCCGGCGGTTTGAATCTGGAACAGGATTTGTGAGCAAGAACAACGATTACGATGTCATCATCATCGGTTCGGGTCACAATGGGTTGATACTGGGCAACTACCTGGTCAAGGCCGGCCTGAACGTGGTCATCATCGAGCGGCGCCTGGAGGCGGGAGGCGGTCTCAGCACGGAAGAGATCACCATTTCCGGCTTCATGCACAACCTGCACTCCTATTTCCACGACACCATCAACATCATGCCGGCTTACGAGGATCTCCAACTGGAAGAATTCAACGCCCGCTATTACCGTCCCCCGGTGCAGGTCGGGACGATCCTTCCCGATGGCCGTTCCCTCTGCATTTACGACGATCTGGACAAGACCTGCGAGAGCATCGCCCGCTTTTCCGAAAAAGACGCCGCGAAGTGGCGTGAAGTCCGCGACAACTACGGCGATTTCATCTCCACCGTCATCGTGCCGGCGCTCTACAGCCCGCCGTCGCCCCCCTCCGAGCAACTGCTGGTGCTCGAAGGGTCGCCGGAGGGGATGGAGTGGCTTCGGATCGGACGAATGACGCCGCTGGAAGTGGTCGACGAGTGGTTCGAAAACGATATCGTCAAAGCGACGATACTCCACCAGCTTCCAATCCCCCGCGGGATCCTGCCGGACTATGGCGGCCTGGGCGCGGTCGTCCCGCTGGTCGTCAGCCAGGTCGAGCACTCCATGATCGCACTCAGCGGGTCGCACGCCCCCGCCCACGCGATGTGGCGGGCGTTCATCAGGAACGGGGGCGACGCAAAATCGATCACCCACGTGGAGAAAATCCTGGTCGAGGACGGAGCCGCGGTCGGTGTGGAGACCAGCACCGGCCAGCGGTTCTTTGCCCCCACCGTGGTCAGCACGGTCGATCTCAAGCAGACATTTCTGAAGATGGTGGGCGAGGAACACGTGGACGCCGGACTGGCCCGCCGGATCGAAAACTTTCGACTGGATGAGTTCTCGGTCTTCGGCGTCCATCTGGCGCTGCGGGAGGCGCCCAGGTTCGAGACCCGGGACGGCGACGACGACATCAACCAGGCGTTTCGATTGAACATCGGCTTTGAGAGCCCGAAGGATTTTACGGCGGTCCTCGCCGAGATCCGAACCGGGCGGCTTCCGGACAAGCTCGCCTTCATCGCGAGCGTACCGACCTGGTTCGATCCCTCCCAGGCCCCTGAAGGCTTTCACACCGCTTTCATCTGGCAACTGGCGCCCGCGCGCGTCAAAGGGGCCGACTGGAACGATATCAAGGGCGAGTACACCCGGCGCTGTATCGACAAATGGCGCGAGTACGCGCCCAACCTGACGGAAAAGAACATTCTGAAGGCGGTTCCACAGACGCCCGTCGACATCGAGAATCGGATTATCAACATGGACCGGGGGGGGGTCTTCATGGGCCGAATGCATCTTGCACAGATGGAGCACTTTCGGCCCCTTCCCGAGTTGGCTCAGTTTCGCACGCCGATCCAGGGCCTGTATCTCGCCGGGGCGTGTATGCACCCCGGAGGCGGGATCATCGGAGGCCCCGGGGTGATCGCCGCCGACATCATTCTGGACGACCTGAAACTCCCGAAATGGTGGGAAGAGTCCTCGTGATTTCAATCAAGAACAGTTTCCTGTGCGACAAATCGGCGGAAGAGGTGTTCGGCCTTTTCAGCCGGATCGACAAGCTGGCCTGGGCCTTTCCCACAGTGAACCGGGTGAACGTGATCGACGAGGACAACGTCAACATCGGTGTCCTGCTCAAGCTGGGTCTGTTGCCCCTGGACAACAACCTGGCGCTGGAGGTGACGGAGCGGACGGCGCCCGCGCGGCTGGTGGCCGAAGGCATCGCGACCCCGGGAGCGGGCCTGGCCAGCGCCGCCAAGCTGCTCGACGAAAAAGGCGCGACCCGGATCGTCATGATTCTGGAGCTCGATGACCTGGGACCACAGAAGAGCCGCGTCCGGTACGAGATCACGTGCGAGGCCACCGGCAACCTGAAACGAATCTATGACGCCATCATCAAGGGCCAGCGGAAGAAGCTCGAGTCTGAATTCATCAACAACGTGGCCGGGATTTTGGAAGCGCCGGTCGTCGAAGAGCAGCCGATTGGGGGGTAGAGGCGACGGCTCTGAATTGTGCACCGATGTGTGTCGGTTTTTACGACGGGCCGCAATGCGTGGCCATCTGTCCTGTCGATTGTTGCGTTCCCGATCCGGGGCGCCCACCAACCGAGGAAGAGTCGGTGGCAGGGGGAAAAAGGTCGATCGGGCAATGAAGCGTTTGAGAGGGATGAAGGGGAAATGAGAGAGGAATATGACGGGATCATCGTCGGAGGCGGCCACAACGGCCTGATCTGCGGCGGCTACCTGGCCAGGGCGGGTCTGAATATCCTCGTGGTCGAGCGCCACCTGGAGATCGGCGGCGGTCTGGACTCCCATGAGACGCAGTCGGGCTTTTGGCACAACGTGCATTCCAACAACCACCGGGCCGTGTCCGATCTGATGTGGTACAAGGACCTCGAAATGGCCGAGATGGGCCAGGAGTATATCCGACTGCCGATCTCCGTGGGCATGCTCACCCGGGACCACCGGGCGCTTGTCTGGTACGCCGATGAGCCGGAGAAGACGGCCGCCTCCATCGGTCGCTTCTCGGGCAAGGATGCCGAGACCTTCCTCAAGGTCAACAAGAAATACGCCAAGATGGCCCGGGAGATTTATTTTTGGGAGATGTACTCTCCGCCCATTCCCTTTGAAGAGAAGAAGGCCATCCTGGAACGCAGTGAAGAGGGACGTTTGTACCTGGAGTGGCAACCCTACTCGATCCTGGACGTGGTGAAAGAGTTTTTCGAGAACGACACGGTTCGGGGGATGTTCGCCTTCCTGTCCGTCATCCGGGGCTTCGAGGTCGACTCCAAAGGGATGGGGATGGTCATCCCGGCCTCTATCGCGTCCGGCGTGAACACGCAGATGTCCAAGGGGACCACTCACAAGCTGGGCCATTCGCTGCACAAGATGATCACCAAGTCCGGGGCGGACCTGATTGACGGCATGTCGGTCGCGAAGATCCTGATGGAAGACGGCCGCGCTTCGGGCGTGCGCCTGCGGGACGGCAGGGAGTTCCGGGCGGGCAAGTTCGTGGCCAGCAGCATCAACCCGAACCAGACCTTTCTGGAACAGGTTGGAGAAAACCACCTTTCGCCCGAGTTTGCCGAGAAGGTGAAAGGCTTCCGATATTCCAAGACGACCCCGCTCTTCACCCTGCACCTGGCCCTGGAAGAGCGCCTCTACTGGAAGGCCGCGAAATATGAACCCGATGTGAATGAGGCCTTTTACATCATCGCCGGTCTCGAGGGGATGACCGACCTCGAAGACCTCTATGAAGACTGCAACGCGGGTCGCCTGCCCCGCTCGTTCAATCTGATCGGGGCCCTCCCCGCCCAGCACGATCCGACCCAGGCCCCGCCGGGCAAGTGCACGGCGTTTTTCTGGCAGATCGCGCCGGGCAACCTGAACGAGGAGGAGGGAGGCCGCGACCGGTGGGACGAGATCCGTGACGAATACGCCGAGCGCTGCCAGGAGCATCTGGCCCACTACGTCGAGAACCTCACGCCGGAAGTCGTCGTGGAGAGATTCGGCCAGACCCCCGTCGACATCGAGCGTCACCTTCCGAATATGCACGGGGGGGACTGGCAGGTCGGAGAGGTGAGCGCGGGGCAGTACCTGGACACGCGGCCCTTCCCGGAATGCAGCCAGTATCGGACGCCCGTGCCCGGCCTCTACATGTGCGGCGCCAGCACGCATCCGGGAGGCAACATCACCGGTGGACCGGGTTACAACTCCGCGGGCGTCATCTGCAGGGACCTGGGTATAGAACCGTGGTGGAAATCGGTTGACGCAAAGACCCACTGGGAATCCCTGGCCGGCTGAAACGCTGGGCATGGAATGCCGGGAATAGAAACCTTACAGCTCTTCCAAACTGTCGCCCTCCTTCGCCGGCCACTCGCTCCCAACCTCGGCCAAAGGAACCCGCCCGCGCATCCCCATCCTTGACGAAGAGGACTTTGAAAGCGCGAAACCGGCTGAGCAATAAAGGCTTATCAGATGGGTTAAAAACCCTTGAGATTTTTTCACAGGCGGGGGGCAAGGAGAAATCCTATGGTTCACCGGGACATCCGAGATCACTTGACCGCGCTGGAATCGAGGGGGAAGCTGAAGCGCATACAGAAGAATGTGGATCACTCCTGGGAGTTGGCGTGCCTTGCACGGTGGATGTTCCAGGCCCTGCCCGACGAAGCCCGCTTCGGCCTCCTCTTCGAGCGGGTCAAGGGTCACAGGATCCCTGTGATGACGGGCGTGCTGGGGGCCTCCCGGGAAACCTATGCCATCGCCCTGGAGACCGAACCGGACCGGATCAACGAAAAGTGGGTCCACGCGCTTACCCATCCCATCCAGCCAAAGGAAGTCGATTCAGCTCCTTGCCAGGAAGTCATCTATGGGGGAGTCGACATCGATCTGAACAGCCTGCCGATCCCTATCTGGACACCCGGGAAGGACGCCGCACCTTACATCACAGCCATCGTTATCAGCCGCGACGACGAAACGGGTGTTCAGAACGCCGCCACGTACCGGACGAAAGTCAAAGACAAGGACCAACTGGTTATGAACATAACGCCGGGGCGGCACGGCGCGATGTGCTACCAGACTTACATCGAGAAGGGCAAACCCGCCCCCTTCGCCTGGGTGATCGGCGCTGAGCCCGCGATCCATCTCGCCGCGGTTTGCAACGTTCCCTACGGGATCGACGAGGTCTGCATCGCCGGGGGGTTGAAGGGGGAGCCGGTGGAAGTCGTCAAGGCCACGACGTCGGAGCTGATGGTTCCGGCCAACGCCGAGATCGTCATCGAGGGAGAGGTCCTTCCGGATGAAACGGCCGAGGAGGGTCCTTTCGGTGAGTTCGCCGGTTATATGGGGTGGGTGGACCAGAGGCCCCTGGTCCGCGTCAAAGCCATCACCCACCGGAAAGACCCAATCTATTACGGCTACATCAGCCAGTTGCCGCCCAGCGAGAGCACAGTCATCCAGAGTCTCAGCAACGCCGGTCTGCTCATCAAGATTCTCCGCCACGACCTTGGCCACAACACGGTCCAGGACGCTCATATCGATCTGACCTACGGCGGATTCCTCGCCCACGGAATCATCTCCATGAAGCCGCTTTATCCAGGACACGCCAAGCGCGTCGGCCGCCTCATCGCTGATGCGACCCTCCTGAAGCGGATCACGGTGGTCGATGAGGACATCGACATCCGCGACCCGATGCACCTGGACTGGGCCATGAACTCCCGGTTCGACGCCCAACGGGACACCATCATCATGGATAACGTGTTCATGCCCGCCGTAGCCGCTCCCAGCGTCCGCGTCCGAAACGGCGAGCCGGAGATGAGCAGTAAGCTCATTCTCGATGCCACGGAAAAAGAAAACGCAGGGGACCTTTCCCTTCCCCACAAGGACCTCATGATGAAGGCGCTGGACGTGTGGAAGGAGATCGGCCTTCCGGAATTCAAAATTCCCAAACGGGTCCAGGCGTTCTTGGACCGCCATCAATAAAGGTGTTGGATTTGCCCTCTCCACTGCAAGCAGATACTACTTTCGTTCGTAATTGACCATAATCTCAGGACGTTGGAAGGGATAGGGTCAGGTCTCACATTCCAACATTTTTGGTTCGGTTTCCATACGACAATGTCAAATTACTCTTGAAAAGCTAAGCCTCCATTGATGTAAGGACCTAAAAATCGACCATTTACCTCTTAACCACCGGCGCATACCCCACCGGTTTGTAATTGTTCATAACATCAGCGAGATCGACTCCCTCCGATGAGATGTGGTGGCGCCCACCCGTGAATACGGAAAATCAGCGAATATGGAATTGCCGCAGAAATTGAGTGCGGCCCCGATCTCCTTCTCTTCATGATTTGGATCATAGACGCGGATGAAGGGGTTCGACTTAAGCTTTCGTGTACTCACCCGAATCTTCCGAACGGCGACCACGGTTGGCCTTGCGCCCATCAAAAGCCGAAATGGGAAATCCCGGAAAAACCGGCTTCGCCCATGAGGCGGAAGGGGAAATGGCGGTCAATCGCTTCGGAACCCAAGGGGGGGGAAGGGGCGAAAGCATGAAGGTTCTTCATGACGATTATATTCCCGGCTGCACGGGCGGCTCATGGGTGGTGAAGAAGGGCCAGCACATCAGGATCATCGATGTCGACGGAGGCGCGGTCGGCGACTTCGTCACCTTTAACGCCAACAACTTGAAAGAGCGCTTCAGCCAGGCCCGAACCAAGGCCAACCAGGGGAAGTTCATGATCTCCACCGGAGATCGTTTGTACACCCGGGACAACAATGTTCTTCTCACCATCGCGGAGGACACCTACGGCATTCACGACCTCGAATACGGGATGTGCAGCGCATGGGTCTTCCAGAACATAAAGGGGGGGGACTATTCCGGAGATAAGCGTTCCGCCGTCGGAGGTCCTCTCGGGCCGCCGACCTTCGGCTGTTACGAAATCATACAGGGGGCCCTGAAGGACTGGCCCATCGCCCCGGAAGACATCCCCGATCCCCTGAACGTCTTTCAAACCGTGGAGTTTGATTTTGAAAAGGGAACGATGGGGATCGTGGACGGCCGGGGCAAGCCGGGGGACTACATCGACTTCGTGGCCGAGATGGACACCCTGTGCGCCTTGAGCGCGGGCGCCGCGACGGGAAAGCCGCTCCGGACGCAGGTCTACGAGGTGTAATCGAGCGTCGCGGAAAGATCCCGGCCGCTGGAGTCCGGTCCGCCCAACCAACCGGCCCCGCCGAGCCGCCCATCCGCGGGCCATGGGCGCGCCCACGGGCAGGGTCGACTCCATCCGGCAGAGGACCCTATGGGTGAAGCCAGAAACAGCGCTTTTAGGCCCGGTTCTGACCGTTAGCTCAGGCTGGAGTTTCGCGGCGCCGTAAATCAGGCCGGAAGCGAGATTGCCGGCCTGCCGGGTGCTTGATGACGCCCCGGGTTTGACGCTGAGAGCGCCGGCCCATTTGCAAGAGATCCGCCATGCCCGGCAGATCCTCTTTCAATTGGCGGAGTTGGCCGTATCCAGGAAAACCTTCGCCCTCATCCTGGACCGAATCAACCGATTGCGATCGGCGCCGGCCTAACAGCTCTGAGCACAGTCCACCCGGGAACAAAATGGTGAATGTTCCGTCCCTTCCGGATTGACCTGCCGGCAAGGCCGGCCTGGCCGGAGGGGTGGCGTCGTTTTCAATGCTGGATACCGCTCCGATTGGAGTTTCAGGCGCCCGAAATGGGGTTGACGGGTCCGGTAGAGAAGGGTCTAATCGGGCTAAACAGCAACGAGTGGTCGGTACGGGTTTTCCGGATTTGAATTGGGAAATTCCGGCTCAAGAAACAGTCGACACTTCTTCTGACAAAACGGGTCGGAGGTGAGGTTCGCTGTTCGTGAGTTTTCTCGGCGTCGGTGGAGACGATCAGGGCGAGGATTTTCTTGAACTTTCGAGAGGAGGGATCAGAGATGAAAAAAGGGCTGTCAGTTGCGATCTTGGGCGCGTGTCTGATGTTTTCGGCCTGGGGCGGAGCCTCCGCTGCCGAATTCAAAGCAACTTGGCTCCTGGACTGGGTTTATTACAGCGAGCACGTTCCTTTCTTTGCGGCGAAAGACTTTGGGTTCCTGAAGAAAGAAGGTCTGGATTTGGAGATCAAGCGTGGCTTCGGATCCGGTGACACGATTAAGCGCATCGGGAATAAGGTGGCGCCCTTTGGCCTCGCCGATACAGGCTCTCTCATCATCGCTCGCTCCAAGGGGGTGAAGGTGAAGGAAGTCGCCATGTACTATGCCAAGACCCCGATGGTCCTGTGGTATCTGAAAGAGAAGGGGTACAAGACCCCCCGGGACATGGTCGGGAAGCGTGTCGGAGGGCCGCAGGGGGACTCCACGAAGAGAGTCTTTCCCGCCTTTGCCAACGCCAACGGCCTGAACCCCAAGCAAGTCAACTGGATCACCATGGGGTATGGGGCCATCTCCCCGAGCGTTCTCACGGGAAAGATCGACTTCGCCCCCACTTACTATGACGCCTCGGTCACTTTAGACCTGAAAGCCAAGAAACTCGGCAAGGAAGGCGCGGTCTTCCGCTACAGCGAGTGGGGGGTGGACATCTACGCCAACGGGCTGATCGTCCACGACGACCTGGTCAAAGAAAACCCCGGCATCATCCGGCGGTTCGTCAAGGCCAACGTCGAGGCATGGGGGCACTGTTTCATTTACGTGGAAAAGTGCATGAAGAATTTCCTGAAACGCCAGCCCACCCTGAACCCTGAATTCCTGCGCCGGCAGTACATGCGGACACGGGCGATGAACATCGACAAGGGCGTCCTCCAGCACGGCTTCGGCTACATGGACCGGGCGAAAATGGACCGCACCATCGACATCATGACCAAGCACACGCCGCTCAAGGTCCGTGTGAAAACGGAAGACGTCTATACGAACGCATTTCTCCCGCAACTGGCGAAATGACAAAGGATCCGGCCTCGGTCGAAGTGTTCGGGAATGGGATGAGTTGAAAGCCGAAGACGCTTCGGCCGGCACCGGACCCGATCGGGATTCAGAGGAGGTTCGGGCAGGGCGCCAATACGACTGCGCGACCTTGAAAGGCCGTCCGGCACGGGGCCGAGTGGCTTGCGGCGCCGGACCCCGGGGGGTCGTCCGGGAACTTGCTTCGCCTCGGACGTCATCGTTGAACCCCCGATCGCCGATCGGGCGGTTTGGACGGGAGAGAAGGAGGCCAAAACCGCCGCTGGGGAGGAGGTATTTCAAAAGGTCCAAGAGGATGCCGAAAACGCCATGAAGCGGTTTGGCATCCGCCCGAAGTCCCGTTCGCCCGTTCATTGAGCGGAAGGATATTCACCGGTGGAGGAATATTGAGTTCTTGGCATTCCCGGTTGACGAGAGCTTTTTTTGAAGGAGGTCAACCGGGGCATCCACAAAGGAGCACGGAATGGCCGAGACAGTCGACATCCTCATTGAGAAAGGCGCCATACTCACCCTGGACCCCGAAAGGCGGATTCTGACCGACGGGGCCATTGCCATCCGCGGAGACCGAATTGCCGCCATAGGCAAGACGGCTGAGATCAAGAAAGACTTCGAGGGCAGGAAGACCATCGACGCCGCCTCCCGCCTGGTCATGCCCGGACTGGTGGACGGCCACTCCCACCTCATCGAGA
>JASLXW010000112.1 GCA_030740135.1 Nitrospinota bacterium | reverse complement strand
ACGTGGAGCAGAAAGAGCAGATTGATTGGGACCAGCGGGAGAAGGAATTGGTGGAGCTTTGCGACCGGTTTCGCCGAAGCGACGGCTCATACGATTGTCTGGTTCCCGGCAGCGGCGGAAAGGACAGCGCATACGCCGCCCATGTCCTGAAATACAAATACGGCATGAATCCGCTGACATGCACCTGGCCGCCGATCCTCTACACAGATATTGGGTGGCAGAATTTTCGAAACTGGACGGATGTTGGCGGACTGGATAACGTCCTGTTCCATCCCAACGGCCGCGTCCACCGTTTGCTGACGCGTCTCGCGATCGAGAAGCTTATGCATCCGTTCCAAACCTTTATCCTGGGCCAGAAAAACTTGGCGCCGAAAATCGCCCTGAGGTACAACATTCCGCTTGTATTCTATGGAGATAACGAGGCGGAACATGGAAACCCCCTTGCCGATAACACGACTTCCCTTCGAGAAAAATCCTTCTATGCGATGGAGAACCTGTCGGAGATTCGCCTAGCCGGCATTCCCATAGAGGAGCTTTTTGAAAAGCATGGTATGACGCGGAAGGACGTTGAGCCGTACTTGCCCGCGGACGAGAGGGAGTTGGCCAGGTGCCCCATAGAAGTCCATTATCTGGGATATTACCTGAAATGGACGCCCCAAGAGGCCTATTACTATGCCGTAGAAAACACGGGTTTTCAGGCAAACCCGTTCCGAACGGAGGGAACCTATAGTAAATCCAACAGCCTCGACGACCGAATCGACGGCCTTCATTACTACACAACCTACATCAAGTTTGGAATCGGCCGCGCGACGTACGACGCCTCCCAGGAGATCCGGAACCGACATCTCACGCGGGAGGAAGGCGTGGCCCTGGTCCACCGCTTCGACGGGGAATTCCCGGAAAAATACTTCCATGAGGTCATGGATTACCTGGAAATAAGACCGGAGAGATTCCCGGAGCTCTGCGATCAGTTCCGCTCTCCGCATCTTTGGATGCGGGAAGAAGGAGAGTGGAGGCTGAGACATCGGGTTTCGTAAGGCTCGAGGAGGACAAGCGGTTCAGCTTTGCAGAGGAGGCAGTACGAATTTCGGGATCCATTGACAACGAGAGTACTCCGGGCCGATGCCGATTCCCCTTGTGGCGGCGGAGCGTGATTCAGTCTCCCTTCTCCCGTTCTTGGCGATTCCAGGCTAACAATTCCAAACTTCGAAACCTGAGGGATTCTCCGTCCGATGAAGTCTGAGTTCCAGATCGGTGACCGTAAGATCGGTGACGGATTTTCGCCGTTCGTAATCGCTGAGGTCGGAATCAATCACGAAGGAGAATTCAGTAAGGCGATCGAACTCGTGGACGCAGCCGTGGAATCCGGAGCCGATTGCATCAAATTTCAATGCCACATCACCGAGGCGGAAATGGTCCCGACCGACATGAAGCCCGGGGCAATTTCAGAGGAGCGCCTGTGGGACATCATCAAAAGATGCGAGTTAACGGAGAATGAGGAGCGGCGAGTGAAGGATTACTGCGAAAAGAAGGGAATCCTTTATTTGTGCACTCCTTTTTCTCGCGAGGCGGGAGACCGTTTAGAGAATATGGGGGTTCTCGGTTACAAGATCGGGTCCGGCGAGTGCAACAATCTGCCCTTTCTTGAACACATCTCCCGAAAAGGAAAACCCGTCATCCTTTCGACGGGTATGAACGATATTCCCTCGGTCCGAAAGTCTGTGGAAATTTTCCGTAAGAACAACGTGCCGCTCATGCTCATGCATTGTACGTCTATGTATCCGACGCCCTATGAGAATGTGCGCCTCGGTGCAATCCTGGAACTGAAGCGGGAGTTCGGGCTACCCGTCGGATTGAGTGATCATTCCATCGGAATTTACACCTGTTTGGGGGCCGTCGCTCTGGGTGCTTGCGCTCTGGAAAAGCATTTTACGATCACTCGTGAGTGGCCGGGACCGGACGTGTCCATATCCATCGAGCCGGCGGAGCTGGCGGAATTGGTGAAAGGGTCACGTGCCATCCATGCGGCATCCAATGGGTCGAAGGACATCTTGCCGGGTGAGCAGCCGGTCATCGAGTTCGCCTATGCCAGCATTGTGAGCATTCGGGACATCGAAGAAAGGGAAAAGTTCACCTTAGACAATCTATGGGTCAAACGTCCGGGGACGGGCATTCCCGCAGCCGAGCTGGGCCTGACCCTCGGTCGAAGGGCGCGCCGTTCTCTGAAGTCCGATGTCACGCTGACCCCGGAGGATATCGTGAAATGACTTCCAACACCGCGTCTTCGTCGGTCCGCAAAATCTGTGTTGTCACCGGTAACCAGGCAGACTACACCCGTTGCCGGACGGTCATGCGCGCCATCGACCGGGACCCGAGGCTGGAGCTCCAGACCGTGGTGACCGGAGCGCATTTGCTGAGGCGCCACGGGTATACGGTGGACCTAATCGTTGATGACGGGTTCACAATCGACGAAAAGATTTACCAAATCATCGAAGGCGAAAATCCAACGGCCATGGCCCGCTCCATTGGCCTTGGGATCTGCGATCTGGCAACTTGTTTCGAGCGCCTGCGGCCGGATGTGGCGGTCGTCCCGGGTGACCGGTTCGAAGCGTTGTCTGCTGCGATTGCGGCGTCCGCCATGAACATCCCCGTGGCGCACATCCAAGGTGGCGAGGTGACCGGGAGCTTCGACGAATCGATTCGACACGCCATCACCAAATTGTCACACATTCACTTTCCGGCCACGGAGGATGCCCGGAAGAAAATCATTGCGATGGGTGAGAACCCGGATTTCGTCTTCAATGTTGGATGTCCCGGTACGGATTCTGTCCTTGAGGTGACGGGGCTGAATCGGAAACAGTTTGCGGAGGAGCTGAAGCTCCTGTGGAAGAATGAGCCGCTGTTCTGTGAGGATGAACCGTTCCTGCTCCTGGTCCAGCATCCGGTGACGACGCAGTTTGAAGAACAGGAAGAGCAAATACTCAAAACCTTGGACGCAGTCTTCCGCACCAATTTGTATACGATATGTTTCTGGCCGAACGTGGACGCAGGGGCCGGTCAGATTGTAGAGAAAATTCGAGTGTTCTCACGGAGGAACGGTGCGCATGGTCGATATTTTACCCTCAATCTCTTGAGCCCTTTGATTTTCGTAAATATGATGCGTCATGCGGCCTGCATGGTCGGAAACAGCTCGGCGGGGATCCGGGAAACCTGCTATCTGGGCACGCCGGTCGTCAACGTGGGCATACGACAACAGCGAAGGGAACGGGGACACAACGTGGTGGACTCGCCCAACGATTCGGAGAGCATTTACCGAGCGATTATGGCACAAGTGGAACATGGGCGTTACGAACCAACCCCCATCTACGGGGACGGCCGCGCGGGGGAGAAGGTGGCCGAGACGTTGGCGGAAATAACACTGCCTTCCATCCAGAAAGTCCTGCAGTGCTGAGGCGGCCTGTGACGTCCACCGCTGGGATTTTCGTATGTCTTGATCCATTATTGCGGGTCATCCAGATGATGCGTCGCGTCCGTGAAGACATGGTGTTCGTCGTCGATGAGGGACAACGTTGTTCGACTTCAGTTCCATCGGATTCATGAAGAAAAGTAACTTCCATAAAGTCGTGGTTTCGCCGGAGGACCCCGTCCACGAGGCGATGCGGCGGATAGACGCCGGCGGTATGGGCTTGGTGCTGGTTGTGGGCGCGGACGGCCGGCTTCAGGGGACGGTGACGGACGGTGACTTGCGCCGGGGGATGCTCCGGGGTGTCGGCGGAGATGCCTTGGTGCGCTTGGTCATGAATCCAACCCCGGTGACCGCCCGGGCGGATGCCTCTGAGGAAGAGGTCCTTCACCTGATACAGAGCCGGTCGCTGCGCCATGTTCCCATCGTGGACGGTGCGATGCACCTGGTGGGCCTGGAGGTCTCCGCAGACCTGAGCGGCCAGGTTTCCCTCGCTGTTCCCTGGTTCGCCGGAAACGAGATGAAGTATCTCCAGGAAGCCATTGAGACCACCTGGGTTTCCTCGGCGGGACCCTTCGTGGCTCGTTTCGAGGAGGCTGTGGCGGATTGGATTGGCGCCCGGCACGCCGTGGCCACGGTTAATGGGACGGCCGCGCTTCACATCTCTCTCTTGGTGGCCGGGGTTCAGCCGGATGAGGAAGTCCTGGTCCCGGCGTTGAGCTTTGTGGCGACGGCCAATGCGGTGTCCTATTGCGGCGCTCATCCGGTTTTCATGGATGTCGACCGCGAGAGCTGGAACCTGGACCCCGAGAAACTGCGAAATTATTTGGAAGAGGAGGCAACGGTCCAAAACGGCCAGACTGTGAACCAGCGCACGGGGCGCCGCATCCGGGCGGTTCTGCCCGTTCAATTGCTGGGCCATCCGGCCGATATGGATCCCATTCTGGAGGTCGCCCGCCGGTTCGGCCTGGCGGTTATCGAGGATGCGTGTCAGGCGCTGGGCGCCCTGTACAAGGGACGGCCCGCCGGGTGTCTGGGAGACGTGGCCTGTTTCAGTTTCAATGGGAATAAGGTGGTGACGGCCGGGGGGGGCGGGATGCTCGTCTCCAACGAGGAAGGACTGGCGATGCGCGCCCGCCATCTGACCACACAGGCCCGGGATTCGGAAGAAGAGTGCAGCCACGATGCCATCGGGTTCAATTATCGCCTGACGAATGTCTGTGCGGCGATAGGCCTCGCCCAGATGGAGCGGCTGAAGGAATTTCTGCAGCGCAAACGCCAAATCGCCGAACGATACAGAGAGGCCTTACGAGACACTCCGGGCCTGTCCTGCATGCCGACGGCGGATTGGGCGACGGCTTCCGTTTGGCTCTTTACGGTCCTCGTGGAGACCGGCGGAGAGGGCGCCGCGGCACATCTGGTGACGCACCTGCGTGAGCGCGGCATCGAATCCCGCCGCCTGTGGCAGCCTTTGCACACACTTCCCATGTACGCCCGCGAGATGGCTTACCGGGTGACGGTTGCCCCGGATCTCTTCGCCCGAGGCGTGGCCCTGCCGTCCTCGGTGCATCTGCAGGAGACGGAGCAGGACCGGGTGATTGATTGCCTGCTGGAATGGGTTCGGGGGGTCAGTCCGTGAGATGGGGTTGTTCTCTGCAAGCACGTGGCGGCTGTCACCGCCCCGAGGCAAAAAGGGTGAAATGGAAATCTTAGGGCTGTGCCTCCGTCGCGATGATCCGATATTGCGCGCTATCCAGAAGATGGACCGGGTCAATACCGGCATCGCTTTCGTCGTCGATGAGGGGAATCGCCTGATCGGCGTCGTGACGGATGGGGACATCCGCCGGGCCATCCTGGAAGGCGTCGATTTGGAAAGTTCCGTTGAAGGGCTGATGACGAAAGACCCGGTTGTGGTCCGAGACGGCTCCAGCGACGAAGAGATCATCCGCCTGCTGCAAAGCGCCGGGTTCCAGGAGCGGACGCCGGCGTGGATTCCCGTGGTGGACAATCAAGGGGTTCCGGTCGACCTCCGGTCGCAGACGGAGTTGATGGTTCACGGCGGCGCCGTGGGGGATCGGGCGCAAGCCGCCATGAAGCCGGCCCGGGTTCTGGTCATCGGAGGGGCGGGATATATCGGCTCGACGCTCGTCCATCGCCTGTTGGACGCGGGTTATTCCGTGACGGTGCTGGACAGGCTCCTGTACGGCGACACGTCGCTTCATCCGTTCAAGGATCATCCGAAATTTCAGATGGAGTGCGGCGACACGCGTCATCTCGACGACCTGGTCCCCGTCATTCAAAAGGCGGACGCGGTGGTTCACCTGGCGGAGCTGGTGGGCGATCCCCTCTGTGTGCGGGAACCTCAGACGACCTTCGAGATCAACTATCTGGCGACGGCCTCCATCGCCAGAATCTGCGATCATTTGCAGATCAACCGTTTTGTGTATCTGTCTTCTTGCAGCGTTTACGGCACGAGCCCGGATCCGGACGAGACGCTGGATGAGAGCTCGCCGCTGGCTCCCGTTTCGTTGTACGCAAAGATGAAGATCAACTCCGAGCGCGTGGTCCTGGGAATGGGGACGGGCAACTTTTCTCCGTGTGTCCTGCGATTGGGGACGGCGTTCGGAATGTCTCATCGCCCGCGTTTCGATCTGGTGGTCAATACGTTGACGGCCCATGCGGTCCGCAAAAGGAAGTTCGAGGTGTTCGGCGGAAACCAGTGGCGTCCTCACGTACACGTGGCCGATGTCACGCGCGCGATTCAGTTGGTCTTGGAGTCCCCGATTGAGAAGGTGGGCAATGAGGTGTTCAACGTCGTCGGGGAGAACCGCCGGATCGGCGAGCTGGCGGACGTCATCCTGAAATTATTGCCGGATACGGAGGTGGTCTATCACCCGGCCGCCGTTGACCCGCGAAATTACCGGGTTTCAGGTGAGAAGGCCAAGCGGATGCTGGGCTTTATCCCCTCTGTCAGCGTCCGAGAGGGGGTCCAGGAGATTGTAGAGGCTCTGAAAAACGGGGAAATCGAAGATTACGAAGACAAACAATACACCAACGCCTTCGCCTTTGTGGGAACGCCGTTGGACGGGGCCGGACTGGAAGACTGATGGAAAACGTGGACAGCGTTCGGGTGATTGAGGGGGGGCTTCACGTCGACGATCGGGGCGCCCTGAGCTCCGTCAACGGGTTCGACTTCGAGGGCGTGAAGCGGTTTTACATGATCAGGAACCACCGTCCTGGATTCGTTCGCGCCTGGCACGCCCACCGCCGCGAGGCCAAATATGTGTTCGTCGCGCAGGGGGCGGCCCTCGTCGGGGCGGTGAAAATCGACAATTGGGATCGTCCATCCAAGGATCTCTCTGTAGAGCGCGTGATTCTATCCGCCGAAAGGCCCGCTGTCCTCTACATCCCGGCGGGTTTTGCCAACGGGACGATGTCGTTGACCGAAGACGCAAACTTGATCTTCTTCTCCACTTCGGCACTGGAAGAGTCGCGGGACGATGACGTCCGATACGACTCCCGCTATTGGGATATCTGGAACGTCGATGAGCGCTGACACTGCACATCGTGCGAGGGGAAAGCCGGCGGCATGATTGAATTGCCGGACTTCGACAAGGCGTTTGAATACGAGAACAATTTTTACCTTTCGTGCGACACCACGCGGATCGGTAAGCTCATTGCCCATTATGAGCTTTATAAGATGACCCTGGATGTTCCCGGGGCCATTATAGAGTGTGGCGTATTCAAGGGTGCTTCCCTGTCCCGGTTTGTCATGCTCCGGGACATGTTGGGCCATACGCATTCAAAGAAAATCATCGCGTTCGACGCCTTTGGGGAGTTTCCTGAAACAGCCTATGCAGACGATCAGAAATTCAGGAAAAAGTTTATCGAGGAGGCGGGCGAAGAGGGGATTGGGCGGGATCAGATGATGGAGGTGCTCACGCGAAAGGGCCTCGACAGGCACATGGACCTCGTCGAAGGGGACATTACGAAGACCGTTCCCGAATATCTGGACCGGCATCCGGCGTTGAAGATATCCCTGTTGAATCTGGATACGGATGTTTATGAATCCTCCTCCGCGGTTTTGGAATACTTGTATCCGCGTTTGCTGAAGGGCGGAGTTCTGATCCTGGATGACTACGGGACGTTTCCTGGTGAGACCGCCGCGGCCGATGAATACTTCAAAGACAAAAACGTCGAAATTCGTAAATTCGGATTCTGTATGACCCCGAGCTATGTCGTGAAGACGGGGTGAATGCCGCCCGCCCGCTTTCCCCAAGGCCATGTTGCCACGAAGGCGCCGCCTCGCGCCGGGAGTTGGGTGTCCCACCGGTGATCGGATCCCGAAATTCACTTGTCCGGTTTTGCCAGGGAAACCATGACTGAGCCTGTTCCCCGATTGGTTGTCCGTTGTGACGCCGGCCGGGAGGTGGGCGGGGGACACCTCATGCGGTGTCTCCGGTTGGCCGAAGAATTCCGTTCGAGGGGCGGGGAGGCGATCTTTGTTTCGGTCATCGATTCGGACGCCATGCGGGCGCGGGTGCGGAAGAGCGGTTTTGACCTCGTCCCGCTGACGATGAGCCACCCTGCCCCTGAAGACGCCGAGCGGACCATAGACTTCTTGAGAGACTACAGGCCCGACTGGATCGTGCTGGATGGCTATCATTTCGAATCCCCCTACCAGAAAGAAATGCAAGAAACCGGGGTCCGGGTTCTTGTCATGGACGACATGGCGCATCTGCCGCGCTACCACGCGGACATCATCGTGAACCAAAACCTCGGGGCGGAGGACTGTACCTATGCCTGCGGGGGGGAAACCCGCCTGCTCGTGGGCCTGCGTTACGCCCTGTTGCGGGAGGAGTTTCTCCGCTGGAGGAATTGGGAGCGCGAGGTCCCCTCCTTCGCCCGCCGGATTCTCATAACCCTGGGCGCGGGGGATCCCGGCAATCAGGCGGCAGAGGTGTTGAGGGCCGTCGCGCGATTGGCCGGAAACGGTGTGGAGAATTTAGAGGTCGTCGTTGTGATCGGCCCGGCGGGCGCCCAGGTTGGCGCTCTGCGGGCTGTTGGCGATGATTTGGGTCTCGACGTGACGGTTCAGGAAGACCCAACGGACATGTCCAAGCTGATGGCGTGGGCGGATGTGGCGGTTTCCGGAGGGGGAAGCACTTGTTGGGAGTTGGCCTTTATGGGTTTGCCCAATTTGATTCTTGTATTGGCTGATAACCAGAAGGGCGCCGCGCACCATCTGGAGAAGGCCGGTGTATCCCGGAGCCTGGGATGGTGGGAGGACGTAAGCGAGTCGAGTTTGACCGCACACCTCAAGGAGTTGATGGAAGGTCATGCTTTGCGCCGCGAGATGTCGAGAAAGGGACGGACCGTGTTGGACGGAGAAGGGGCGGCGCGAATTGTCCGGGCAATGAGGATGAGTGTCAATCAACCTGCCTGGGCCTCGACCGCGCCTCGGCGCCGAGGGATGGAACCTTGAAGGTCGTGTGCGTAATCCAGGCGAGAATGGGTTCTTCGCGCCTTCCCGGAAAGGTGCTTATGGAGGCCTGCGGCCGTCCGCTGCTCTCGCTTATGCTGGATCGGGTCAAGCGGTGCGAAACGATTGACGAAATCCGGGTGGCCACGTCGGATCGGGAGAAGGACGACGAGGTGGAAGAGGTTGCCCGGACATTCGGCGTTCTGTGTTTTCGCGGGAGCGAGTCCGACGTCCTGGACCGTTATCGAGGAGCGGCCGAGCGTTCTCAAGCGGACGTCGTTGTGCGTCTGACCGGGGATTGTCCCTTCATCGACCCGAAGGTTGTCGATCGGGTCATTCGGCATTACGAAGACCGCGCTGATTCTGTAGACTATGTTTCCAATATCCTTCGCCGAACCTATCCCCAGGGCTTGGATACGGAGGTTTTCAGCCGTGCCGCGTTGGAGCGGGCTGCCGCCGAGGCCCGGCACCCCTACCACCGGGAGCACGTTACGCCTTATATCCACGGCCGGAATTGCGAAGGTCTGCCGACGGGTGAATTTCAGTTGTCCTCCGTGGAGTATGAGACCGATTTCTCTCATTTGCGATTGTGCGTGGATGAGACGGAGGATTATGAATTTGTGCGAAGGGTTTTTGAGGCCCTTTTACCCGAGAACCCGGGTTTCTCCTGGTTGGACGTCGTCGCCCTCCTGACGTGCCATCCGGATCTCCTGGCGATCAATGCACAAGTCGAAAATACGGTTAGAACGGCCTGATCCGAACGCCACGCTCAATTTGGACAGATGGGCCGGCCGGGAGGGAAAAAGGGGACGGAGTCCGCGGGCGTATCCCGACGGCGGCCGCGCCGTCAACCCGGCTTCCGGGGGATGGATCCAGGCCCGATAGAGAGTCGAACCCCGCCGCGTTTGGAGCAACGGAAGGAGATTGAGTTCGCCGTGAAGGGGAACCGTCCGAACATTGTGTTGATTATCATAGATGCCTTGCGCTTCGATCGGCTGGGGATTTCGGGGTATCGGCCGGCCTTGACGCCGAATCTGGACCGCCTTGCCCGGAACGGTGTGAATTGTGTGAACCATTTTGCGGTGGGCTGCCCCAGTCAGATCGCCATCCCCGGGATATTCACATCAACCTTGCCCTTTGACTGGGGCGGCTACAACGAAGGGATCCGCCATCGG